>JADGDA010000436.1 GCA_015228695.1 Alphaproteobacteria bacterium | reverse complement strand
GTCAGGTCCTATCGCCCGCGCCTCAAAACCGCACGCAACATGTACCCGCTGCCCATCCTCGAACCGGGAAGCGAGGAATGGCTCGCCCAGTCGCTGCCGGTGTTTTTGAAACACTATGACCATGTGGCGATCGAGGCGATGCCCTTCATGGAAAAGGCCAAGGACCCCGAGGCTTGGCTGCGGGCTTTGGTGAAACAGGTCGCCGCCCATGACGGCGGCCTCGACAAGGCCGTCTTCGAGCTTCAGTCCGTCGATTGGGAAAAAAGCAAACCCGTTCCGACGAATCAGTTCCTGGGGCAGATCGATCTTCTTCTTGGCTTGGGGGCCATAAATATCGGGTATTATCCGGACAACTTCCACACGAATGTTCCAGACTTGGCGTCCACGCAGAAAGCGCTCTCCGGGGCGCGGCGTCCATGACAAACTATTTTTATTGCTTGGTCGGCGCTGTATTTCTCTATCCTCTCGTCATGGCCTATGTGTGGATATTCGGAGCGGTCCTATTCTTTATTCGATGGGAGCGTCATGATCGAGCATCGGCCGGCGGGCTTCCCGCCCTGTCGCGCCATCCGTCCGTCTCCATCGTCATCCCCTGCTTCAACGAAGCCAGAAATATTCGCGAAACCATTGCCCATGCGGCCCGTCAGAATTATCCCGATTTTGAAATCATCGCCATCAACGACGGAAGCAGCGACGACACCCTTGAGATCATCACGAATCTGCAAAACCTCTATCCGCGCCTGCGCGTCATCAACGTCACATCGAATCAAGGCAAGGCGCTGGGGCTGATCCTGGCCGCCGCCGTGTCGCGGAGCGAGATCATCGTCGGCATCGACGGAGATTCGCTTCTGGCTCCGGACGCCGTCGCCTGGATGATTCATCATTTTCTCGCCGATCCGACCGTGGGGGCCGTGACGGGCAACCCGCGCGTCCGCAATCGGTCCACCCTGCTGGGACGCATCCAGGTGGGCGAGTTTTCCTCCGTCGTCGGGATGATCAAGCGGACGCAGCATGCCTATGGTTCCCTGTTCACGGTGTCGGGAGTGATCGCGGCCTTCAGGGCAGAGGCCTTGCGCGATGTCGGCTATTGGACCCCGGGCATGCTGACCGAGGATGTGGACGTGACCTGGAAGCTGCAACTTGCCGGCTGGAAAATCCGGTTCGAGCCGAAGGCCCTCTGTTGGGTTCTGATGCCCGAAACCGTGCGGGGTCTCTGGAAACAGCGCGTCCGTTGGGCGCAGGGCGGCTTCGAGGTGATGCGGCGCTATACGCGCCAAATTCTGCATTGGAAGACGCGGCGGCTCTGGCCTCTGTATCTGGAATTCCTGGTTGGGGCGTTGTGGTCTTTTTCCGTCGTCGCGGCCATCGCGGGGCAGATCGTCCGCTTGGTTCTCAACGGAGACATCCACAACCAATCGCCGCAGTTGTTCGGTTTTCTTCTCAGCATCACCTGTCTTGCCCAATTTGCCTTGGGCCTGCTGATCGATGCCCGCTACGAGAAACACGGGTTTACGAGGGGACGGTTTTATTATTACTGGATCGTGTGGTATCCGGTCGCCTATTGGGTGATCGGGGCCTGTGCGGCGGTGGTCGGGATCACCCGGTCGCTCACGCGGAAACACGAAAAGCGCGCGACTTGGGACACGGAGGATCGGGGGGTGCGCGACTCATGACGGACGATATGATCATCGATGTGCGCCATCGCATTTCGATCTTCCGCAGGGTGGTGGAGGCAACGATTTCCGCCGCGCTCTGGGCCTATATCCTGTCGCAAATCTTCATTTTTGTCGTGAGCCACACCCTCCGCGCGCCGCCGCCGGGGCCGTCGCACGGGCATTACATATTCTTTTACATTCTGTCGTCGCCAACGTGTCTGGCGGCCCTGCTTGTTTCCATTCTCTGTGTTGTTTTGCTGTTGTATATGAGCGCCCCTCCCAAACCGCTCCCGCAGGGGGGGGCCGCGTCGTTGCCGTCCGATTTTTTTGGTTTTGATCTGCCCGCG
>JADGDA010000435.1 GCA_015228695.1 Alphaproteobacteria bacterium | reverse complement strand
GCCGCCCTGCCGGAGATCGTGGCCGTCGACATGCGCCGCCATCTCCCGGAGAAAGGACCCTGGGGCCAGTCCTGGCTGTCCCCCCCGCTGGTGGAGGCCCTGACCGCCACCCTCGCCGCCGGGGAACAGGCCATGCTGTTCCTGAACCGGCGGGGGTTCGCGCCACTCACCCTGTGCCGCGTCTGCGGCCATCGGATCCGCTGTCCCGACTGCACCGCTTGGCTGGTGGAGCACCGGGCCAGGGGGCGGCTCGAATGCCATCACTGCGGCCATTTCCTCCCCTTCCCGCCCGAATGCCCCGCCTGCGGCGCCTTCGGTTCCCTGTCCCCCTGCGGACCGGGAGTGGAACGGATCGTCGCCGAGGCGGCGGGACGCTTTCCCGAAGCCCGGATCGCGCAGATGACCAGCGACACCCTGCCCGGCCCGGCCGCCGTCGAGGACCTGGTGCGGCGGGTGCTGGGCGGGGAGATCGACCTTTTGATCGGCACCCAGATCATGGCCAAGGGCCACCACTTCCCGATGCTGACCCTGGTCGGGGTGGTGGACGCCGACCTCGGCCTGTCGGGCGGCGATCTGCGCGCGGCGGAACGTACCCATCAGCTCCTTTTCCAGGTCTCCGGCCGAGCCGGACGCGCCGGCCGGGCCGGGCGGGTGCTGATACAGACCTATCAGCCGGACCACCCGGTGATGGCGGCCCTGGTCTCGGGAGATCAGGAAGGCTTCCTCGCCGCCGAAAGCGAACAGCGGCGGGAGATGGACATGCCGCCCTTCGGCCGGCTGGCGGCGGTGATCGTCTCGGGATTCGACGCGGCGGCCGTGGACCGGACGGCGGCCGCCCTGGCGCGACTGGCCCCGCGCGGGATCGGCTACGAAACCCTCGGCCCGGCTCCCGCTCCCCTGGCCATGCTGCGCGGCCGCCACCGCCGCCGGTTCCTGCTCAAGGCGTCGCGCGGCCAACGGATACAGCCATTGCTCGAAGTTTGGCTGGCGCGCGTCGACGTTCCGGCGAACGTGCGGGTCCAGGTGGACGTCGATCCCCACAGTTTCCTGTAGACGCGGGAATCCCCCGCTATCCGCCTTGCATCGCCCCCCGCCGGTGTGCTACTTAGCCCTCATGCCGGAGGGGGGCACTGTCCGGCGGCTCATTCGACGTTTCGCACGCTCTTCGGGGAAACCGTACATTGGCATCCGGGAAAGCAGGTGTGGCCGGACTCGCCGGCCGGTACGCTACGGCCCTGTTCGATCTGGCCGACGAGCAGTCCGCGCTTGAGCAGGTCGAGTCCGACATCAAGGCCCTGGGCTCCATGCTCGACGCCAGCCCGGATCTCCGCCACTTCATCTCCAGCCCGATTCTGAAACGCGAGGAGCGGAGCCGGGGAATCGCGGCCCTTGCCGCCGCCGCCGGAGTCTGCGACCTTTCCGCCCGGTTCCTCGGCGCCCTCGCCCATAACCGCCGTTTGTTCGTCCTGCCGGGCGTGATCGAGTCCTTTCTCGCCAAACTGTCGGAGCGGCGGGGCGAATCCGTCGCCGAAATCGTCGCCGCCCGTCCCCTGTCCCCGGCCCAGGCAACCGCCGTCGCCTCCGCCCTGGCGGCGAGCATCGGCGGCAACATCAAGGTCGACGTCAAGGTCGACCCGAGTCTCATCGGGGGACTCGTGGTCAGGGTGGGGTCCCGGATGGTCGACAGTTCGATCCGCGCCAAGCTGCAACGCCTACAGCTCTCCATGAAAGGGGTTGGATGATGGAAATCCGCGCCGCGGAAATCTCCGCCATTCTCAAGCAACAGATTTCCCAGTTCGGAACCGAGGCGGACACGGCCGAGGTCGGCCAGGTTCTGTCCGTCGGCGACGGAATCGCCCGCGTCCATGGGCTGGACAATGTCCAGGCCGGCGAAATGGTCGAGTTCCCCGGCGGGATCAAGGGGATGGCGTTGAACCTGGAGACCGACAACGTCGGCGTCGTGATCTTCGGGGAGGACCGCACCATCCGCGAGGGGGACGTGGTCAAGCGCACCGGCTC
>JADGDA010000434.1 GCA_015228695.1 Alphaproteobacteria bacterium | reverse complement strand
TGCTCGGCCAGGGCCCGGCGGAGGAGTTCCTCGGTCCGCTTGCGCTCGGTGATGTCGGTGGAGATCGCGCACAGGCCCTCGGGCATGGCGTAGGCGTTCAGGATGGGAACCTTCACCGTCGCATAGGTCCGCACCCCGCGGGCGCCGGGAATGACTTCCTCGATATCGATCCGCCGGCCGCTTTCCAGGGCCAGGGAGTCGCCGGCATCCATGCGCTTGGCGACATCGGGCTCGAACAGGTCGTGGTTGGTCATACCGACGATGTGTTCGCTTTCCCGGCCCACGATCCGCTCGAACTGGCGGCTGACCAGGAGATAGCGTCCGGCGGTGTCCTTCAGATAGATCACGGCGGCGGAGTGGCGGAGGATGGCGTGCAGGCGCTGTTCCGTGCGCCGCAGGGCCTGCTCGCGCAGACGGCGCTCGGTGACGTCGGTATAGGTGAACACGACGCCGCCGTCGGGCATGGGGTTGAAACGGATTTCCATGGTGGCGCCGTCCGGGCGCTCGCGCTCGAACACCTGCGGCCCGGAAATCGAGACGATCCGCGCCAGCCTGGACGCGACGAGCTGGTCCGCGTCGCCCGGTCCGAAGTCGCCCCGGTCGACCATCTCGCGCATGACGGCGGAAAGCGGCGCTCCCGCCTGCCCCAGTTCCGGCGGCAGACCGAGAAGATCCAGGAAGCGGCGGTTGGCCAGCACGATATTGAGATCGCGGTCCACCGCCACCAGACCCTGTCCGATGTTCTGGAGGATGGCCTCCATGAGCGCGGATTTGTTCACCAGGTCGGAGGTGCGCTCGGCGACGTGGGTCTCCAGAAGTTCCTTTTCGGCGCGCAGGGCCCGTTCCACTTCCCGGTGGTGGGTGACGTCGGCGTAGGCGCTCACCAGCCCGCCCCCCGGCAACGGGGTGTCCGTCACCTCGATGACGACGCCTCCCGGTCTGCCGAGATGCATCCGTCCCCCGCCGGTCAGCCGTTCATGGAGAATGCCGTCGGCGTCGCGCGGGCCATGATCCCCCCGCGCGGCACAAAAATGCACGATCGCGGCAAAGTCCGTGCCCGGCGACAGCAGGTGGGGCGGAAGATCGAGCAGCCTTGCAAGGCGCTCGTTGGCGAACGCCAGCTTCAGATCCCGGTCGAAAACGCCGATTCCCAGCCCCAGGCGCTGCATCGCCGCGTGCAGGAGCGCAAGCCTTTCCGCCTCGGGCTCCGCGCGCGCTTCCATGGTGGCGATGTCCGACATCTCCGGTGGGTCCTTCGGTCTCTCATGCCTCGTCGTCGGCGGAGAGTACCGCGAGATGGCCGCCGAACCAAGAAGGCCGTCGATTAAAACAGCCGCCAGAGCATTTTGACCGAGGTCAGGAACAGAAACAGCGCGAAGACCCGGCGCAGACCGGACGGGTCGATGGCGTGGGCGATGCGGGCCCCCACCGGAGCCGCGACCACGGTTACCGGCACGATCAGCGCGAATCCGATCAGATTGACGTATCCGAAGGTTCCGGGGGGAAGAAGAGTCGCATCCGCCTCGGCAAGGGCGAATCCGGCGACCCCGGGCAAGGCGATGAACAGACCGATGGCGGCGGCGGTGCCCACGGCGCGGCGGATGGGGTAGGAGAAGGCGCTTAAAATCGGCACGCTCAGGGTTCCCCCGCCGATTCCCATCAGGACGGACAGGCCTCCGATGGAAAAGGCGAGCGGCGCGCGGACCGCAAGGCCCGGAAGTTTCCCGGCGATGGCGGAGCCCTCGGGACGGAAGGCCATGTTGGCGGCGACGGCCAGGGCCACCAGGGCGAACACGCCGGTCAGAGCCGAGCCCTTGATCCCGCTTCCGACGGCCGCGCCGAGAAGGGCTCCGGTGAAAATCCACGGCCCCCACGACCGCAGCAGATCGAAATCGATGCCTCCACGCCGGTGATGGGACCGGGCGGAGGAAATCGCGGTCGGAACGATGGTGGCGAGCGAGGTCCCGACCGCCACATGCATGCGCACGGACTCATCGACACCGAGGAATTCGAACAGATGGTAAAGCACGGGCA
>JADGDA010000433.1 GCA_015228695.1 Alphaproteobacteria bacterium | reverse complement strand
ATGATCGACATCGGCACGTTCCGAGTGATCTTCGACCTGACCAGCATGGATTGCTCGAACTCAGAAATTCAAGAAGACCGGGTGATTGCCATCCTCGGCCGCTCGTGCCCGCCAGCGGTGCCACGGGATGCGGGACGGATGCGCGGCTTTCTTGGCCCGACCCGTGATGTGTTCGGCGAAGGCTACGACAAGGGGCATTTCATCGCCCATTCCTTGGGCGGCGACGTGCTCGACAGCCTCAACTGGTTCCGCCAGGAGCACAGGCTCAACCGCGGATGGTCTGACGAGGGGCGAGCCTACCGTCGCCTGGAACGCCTGTGTGCGGGCCGCCCCGGCACTTTCCTGTTCTCGCGCCCGCTCTACCTCACGCCCTCAGCACGACCCGATCACTTGGAATTCGGCGTCCTTATCGACTGCCGGCTGGAGGTCTGCCGCTTCGACAACCGACGCACGGACAGCTGACGGTCACAGCAGGATCGGCCCGTCCCCCTCCTCCTCCGGGCGGGCGCGCATCTCAGCGAGCAGACTTTGCGCCTCTTGAGGAAATCCACTGCCGTCGCCATCAATCCGACACAAGTGCCGGGCTAGGAAGAAGTCACGGAAGATCATGAAGGCGAAAGCAATGCGAAACCGCCCCGGCCCGCGGAAATCGACAGGAATCAGCACCGTGTTGAGCAGCAGCACCGACACGTCGCCACGCACAATCTCCAGATGCCGGCCCAGGCGGTCAGTAAGGCCTTCGACCGGCAGCGTTTCGCCCGCCGCTACCGCGCCTCCCTCGCCCGAGATCATGGCCACTGCCACCATTTCCATGGCTGCCATCAGCGCCTCGACCACCGAGCCAGCGTCGGCGGGGACGGCCAGTTCGATACCGCGGCCCTTGTCGGTCATTTCCCGCTCGATTTTTCGGCGGAGCCATCGTTCGAGCAACCGGCAGCGGTCGGTCCCCTGAATGCCGTCGGCCACCACGTCATCAAGAATGAAGCGGAGAAACAGCGGGTGGCTCGGCAGGTCGGCGTAAAAGCGCCGCGTCTCCCCTGTCATGACCAGAGCACGGAACTCCAGCAAACGTCCACGGGCGGCGGGATCGAGCCCCGGCCCGGTCAGCACCAGATCGAGCAGACCGAGGATATGCCGCTGTTCCCAGCGATGGAGTTCAAACAGCGTCGCGGCCCGCCGGGAGCCGTATTGCTGCGCAAGCTCGTTGAGCGACAGGTTAAAATTTTCGAAGGTGGCGATGAAGTGCTCGCGCCGGGTGATCAGAATCGCTGGGCAACCGAGTTCGACCAGACTGTTGTTGAGGCCGACGATGCCCCGTGTGGTCGAAAAGGCCTTGTTCTCGTCAAGGCCGTCGATGATCAACAAGTAAGGCGCATCGGGCCGCGCCATCGCCTCCTTCAGCAGTGGCACTGCAAGACGGATCAGGCGGTCGCGGTCGATGCCAGTGGCTTCGGGTTCGGTGTCGAACGGCAACCGCGCCGAATGCAGCATCTGCCCCAGCAGGCCATGCAGACCGACGAGGCGACCGGTGTCGAATAGCCGCGCCTCGGCGTAGAGGATGTGCCGGGACGATCCGACCGTCTGCATCTGCCGGACGGCTGCATGAAGGGCGGCGGTGCTCTTTCCGGTACCGAATTCGCCGATCAGGATCGACCAGCGGCGGGCTTCTGTATCCACCAGCAGGTCGCCGACGCAGCGATCCTCCACGGGTCGTTCCAGGGTAATCGACGCCTGTTCGCCGCGACGGAGGTCCAACCGCTTCTGCGACAACGGCACCTCGGTTATAATGGTGTCACCGACATCGAACAGGCCGGTCAACTGCTCCAGCATGCGGCGGGAATTTTTCTGCAACGCATGATCGATCACTGCCAGGACATCTACCTGATGTTCCCGAACCAGCCGGTCGAGGTCCCACACATCGGCGCGATCACACACACCGGCAGCCACCAATTCCGCCACGGCAGCCTCGACATCACCATGGAATGGATAGCCGCGCCGCCCCCGGTTGTAGACGAAAAGGTACGTCCGGCAGCGGTAGCC
>JADGDA010000432.1 GCA_015228695.1 Alphaproteobacteria bacterium | reverse complement strand
GGATGGCCGTTTCCGTCGATCAAAGGGATAATGAGAAGAGGGATTTTCGCCCTTTGAGCGTCCTCCGGGTAACGGCTGGAACAGCCCCGATTCCATTGCAAACGTCGAGGAGGCGAAAAATGGCCGAGGGCTTGGTCGCATCCGCCTCCAGCGAATCAAGGACGTCTCTACGGACAGCCTCCTTCCCTTCATCCAAGGTGCCGTGGATCCCGGGGCCATTGTTCACACCGATGGATGGAGGGGCTATGCCGGACTGGCTGCGGCTGGGTACCAGCATCAGGTAACCAGCGGCTCCGCCCCGGCTCACGAAGTCATGCCGCGCGTCCACCTCGTCGCCTCGCTGCTCAAGCGGTGGCTGATCGGCACTCACCGCCACGACCGAAACGCCGATCTGCTCTTGGCTCACTGAGAGCTTCAGCAGCGCTCCCTGAGCCACACCGGGCGCAGGGCTGCGAGCCGTGGCGACAGTATACGGGCTATCCAGGCGTCCAGGGCAGCCCGACGACGAAGGAGGGAGAGGCCGGCGGCAATCACGGCGATTCCCACTCCCGACAGAGCGAATGGGAACAGGATCGAGTCCTTGAAGACTTCATTCGCCAAGTGTCCCAGGTATGCCGTGATTCCCATCGCTCCAAACACCGCATAGGCACGCCGTCCCAGGAACAGCGAGAGTCCGACCAGCCCGACGTTGATCAGACAGTAGAGAAATTTGGACAGTTCGCTGTCGCTGTGCATGGAGGTGAGACCTCCCCAAAAGGCCAGAAGTCCAGCCAGATGCAGCCAGAACGTGCTGTCGTCCCGAATCCGGGTGTCGACGCCCCAGGCCACCAGCATGGTCACGACCCCGAACCAGATGGACACCACTTCCCGCTGCTCCCAGGTGAATTCGGGCTTACCCACCAGCCACGGCGTCAGGTCCATGGAGAGAAACCACAGCGCCACGGAAGCCGGCATCAGGAGAAATGGAAAACGAAAGAACCGCATGGCCAGGGAGCCGACGATGATGGTCACCATTTCCATCGGCAGCCAACCGCTTTTGACCCAGACATAAAACTCCTTGTACGCGCCGATGATAGCGGGAGTACCCCACCAGCCCAAAAGGTCTTGCACGGCATAGGTGGCCAAGGGAGCCATGCTCACCGCCACGGCAATCAGCACGCCGCCGGCGATTCTGGTTCCCGGCTTGTGCCACAAACGGCCACCGACGGTGAAAAACACCACCGCATACACAAGCGCGGTTGCGAGCAGAAAGCCCGTACCCCAGGAAGAAAAGCCGACGGTGGTGAACAACCCCATGGCTCCCATGACGATCAGGCCGCCGCCGTACCACAGCAGGTGCTCGGTCCCGAACTGAGGCCGCCCGGCAAGGGCTGCCTGTTCGCCCAGAAAACGCCACAACCTTTCGCCCTGATCCGGTGAGATCACCTGGGCGGCGGCGGCCTTGTCCAGGTCGCCTCGGGTAATTTTAATCATCAGCGCGCCAAGGCCAGGGCCGAACGCTTTTCGGCATACTCGGGCGCGACCAGCGGGTGATCGGGTGAAAGCCCCCACTTGGCACGGTATTCGGCGGGTGCAAGACCATGGTTGAGAGCGATGTGACGCCGAAGCATCGTCATTTTCCTGCCACAGTCCAGGCAGACGACATGCCCGACCGCGACGGACTTCCTGATCGGAACTGCGGGAACCGGCCCTTCTACCACGGCTGGTTCCTGGCCAGCCTCGGTCAAGGCTTGATGAACGACCCGGATCAAACCTGGTAAATCGGACATGGCAACCTTGTTGCCCGCGAGATACCCGGTGACGACGCGCGCGGTCAGCTTGAGCATTGGACGGCCTCGGCATATTGGTCATCGAGTCGAGAGTACAGGGAAGAGTCGGCGGCCTCAGCCCCGCTGCAAGCTGCGGCCACGGGAACTTCCCTACCGCAACGAACGCACAGGCGCACATCAATGCCGGGCCGCGCCATGCGGAACGCATGCCCACGGCATGACGGTCCACAATGCGCATTTCCGGGGCAGTTCTCGAACAGCTTCATGATGA
>JADGDA010000431.1 GCA_015228695.1 Alphaproteobacteria bacterium | reverse complement strand
ATCCGGGCCTGGAGGTAGACGCCGTCGGCCCACACATACACGTAGCGCCGGGCCGACAGATCGCGCTTTTGCCATTGCTCATACTCGTCGGACCACTGCGCCGTGAGCCGGGAAATCACCGAGGGCGACAGGGCCGGAGCCTCCTTGCCGAGCAAGGCCGTCAATGCCTCCTGGAAGTCGCCGGTGGAAACCCCGCGCAGGTAAAGGGTGGGCAGAAGCGCATCCAGGCTCCGGGTCCGCCGCGCCCATGGCGGCAGAATCGCCGACGTGAAGCGGATGCGATCCTCACCCAAGGCCCCCCGATCCCGGATTTTCACCCGCGACACCGCCACCGGGCCGATCCCAGTGTGGATGGAACGTTCCGGGCCGTGGCCATGCCGCACCAGCCGCTCACGCCCGTCGGCGAGCTTCTTGTCCTTCATCTCGGCGAGAAAGGCCTCGGCTTCCAGTTCGACAGCCTGCTCCAGGAGACGCCGCGCGCCACGGCGCAGGACCTCGGTCAACGGATCGTCAATCTCATCGGGCTGACGCAGGCGGACAACGGTGCTATCTTCCTTCATGGCGTATCGCTCCTTGCAGGAGGTTCTGGCAGGCTGGTTACCCGCCTCGATACGCCGCCCTCTTCAGGCCGTCATCACCCAATTTCCCGCATAGCTCCCGGGCGGCATGCGCCGGGTGTGGCTCCGAGGCATCGAGAAGGTGAAGAAGCGCTACCTGATCCATGTTGCGGCCTACAACCTGGGGAGGATAATCCGCCACCGTTTCGGCGCCGGCACACCCCGGCAGGCCGTCGCGGTCCTTTTGTTCGTCATTTCCGAGTCCCGCTGCGGGCGTGCCATCATCGCGATTCTCCATGTGCCTGCCCAAGCATCCCCGATCACGTCCACCAGCGGCTGGGTCCCGGATGTATCTTGTAGGCCATCGCGTCAGGTTGCGCTACCAATGGTATGTAATTCAACGGGCTGACATGGTCTGAGGCAACCGCTTCTGCTTCGGAAGGCGGATCTTTTTTTAAATAGCGACCAGTCCTTGCCCAGCGTGTTCCGGTAGAAGAACTGTATCCCGTAATGACACGTCTTGAACCGACCGCGAGCGGCACCACCGTCGCGGACATCAAGAAGGTATTGGCGGACTTCTTCCTCACCGAGCTGATCGGGCGGCTTGCGGTAATGAGCGACCAAGCCGCGTACCGCCTTAACGTAAATCTCCTGCGTCGAGCTGGCCAACCCGGCCAGCCGCATGTCTTCCATCATCCGGGAACGCAACGGTGTCATCGTCTTTTCTCCTTCGCGTCATCGAGAACGGGACCACCCCATCCCCACGCAAAGAATACCGTCGCCAACCAAGTTTATGCGACTCCGCCACGACCTACGGCGAAGCCGTTCCGTTCAACTCCACGACCTGACCCAGAAAATAATTGTTGTCGCCCACCTCGACAAACCGAAAATGAAACGGCAACGCCACCCCAAGTCCGATCACCGCCGCCAGACCTACGGAAACAAGGGCTTTTTTATCAAACGCGACTTTGGTCACTCCCCGCCGCAACTCGATCAGACCGGCAATCAGGCCCATCACGATAGAAAGCCGACAAAGCGGAACCACGGCCACGGGGGCCACCCAGGCCAGACTGCCGCAAATACCGCTGACAAGGGCCATCCCGGCCAGAAACCGCCTGCCGAGCGGAGCGCCGGGAAGCAGCCCCCCCCCCACGCCCGTCAACCCCAGCGACGCCGTCAGGACAAGAAGATACGACGTGATGTCCATGCCTGCTCACTCCGGCTTTCGGCAAACGAGGATCCACTGGTGCACAAGGTGGCGTTCGCGGCTGACTTTGTATCCTTTTTGCTCCAGATGGGCCTTGATGACGTGTCGATTATTGAAAAAGTACGTCAGAGTGTCCCACTCTGACGCCAGCGCATCATGAATACCTGCGGCAAATGACCAGTATTGGGAAAGAAGCCTGCTGACAAATAGCTCAACTTTATAAAACAGGGGCCAGTTCGGCTCCAGAAAGATCAGGTCTCCGCCCGGTTCCAGACACTGATCCGCCTCATCCAGG
>JADGDA010000430.1 GCA_015228695.1 Alphaproteobacteria bacterium | reverse complement strand
CGGGCAGGCCGACGACATCGCCGGACGGCGTCGGATGACGCAGCAGTTTCAAAAGCCGCCCCAGGGTGTCGCGGAGCTGATGACGATGCACCACCATGTCGATCATGCCGTGCGCGAGCAGGTACTCGGCGCGCTGGAACCCCTCCGGCAGGGACTCGCGGATGGTCTGCTCGATGACGCGGGTCCCGGCGAATCCGATCACCGCTCCGGGCTCGGCGATGGCGATATCCCCCAGCATGGCGAAGGAGGCGGAGACGCCGCCGGTGGTCGGGTCGGTCAGCAGCACCAGATAGGGCAGGCCCTTTTCCTTCACCTTCTCCACGGCAGCGGTGGTGCGCACCATCTGCATCAGGGACAGGATGCCCTCCTGCATGCGCGCCCCGCCCGAGGCCGGAACCACCAGAAGCGGAGCCTCCTGGAGAACCGCCAGCTCGGCGGCGACGACGATCCCCTCCCCCACGTCCATTCCCATGGACCCGGCCATGAAGTCGAAGTTGAAGACCGCGACCACCAGCGGTACCCCAAGGACGGTGCCGTGGGCGACGATGATGGCGTCGTGTTCCCCGGTGCGGGTCTGGGCCTCCTTGAGGCGGTCCGAGTACCGCTTCAGATCGCGGAACTTGAGCGGGTCCGACGGCGCGCGCGGCAGCTCGATCCGCTTGTGGGAGCCGGGATCGAACAGCATGCCCAGACGGGCCTCGGCCGGGATGCGCATGTGAAAGCCGCAGTGGCCGCACACCTGCAACGACTTTTCCAGTTCCTTGTGAAAGATCATGTGGCCGCAGGAGGGGCACTTGACCCACAGGTTATCCGGCACCTCCTTCGGACGCACGAGTTGGCGGATCTTGGGCCGGACGTAGTTGGTCAACCAGTTCATGCGCCGCCCCCCCCCCGCGCGCCGCGCACGCCTGCGGCCAGTTCGCCGACGAAGGCCAGGGTCCGATCGAGCAATCCCGGCCCGGCGATGCCGTTTTCGTCCAGCCCTTCCCGGATCAGGGAAACCACCGCCGAGCCGACCACCGCCGCGTCGGCGATCCACGCCACCTCCGCCGCCTGCTCCGGCGTCTTGATGCCGAATCCGACGGCGATCGGCAGGTTCGTATGGCGGCGCAGGCGGCGGACGGCCCGCTCGATGGCGTCCCGGCTGGCCGAGGCGGCCCCGGTGATCCCCGCGATGGACACATGGTACACGAACCCGCTCGCCTTCTCCAGGACCGTGGGCATCCGGGCGTCGTCGGTGGTCGGGGCGGTCAGGAACACGAAGGCGATCCCCTGGGCGGCCAGGGGCTCCAGCAGTTCGTCGGCCTCCTCGGGTGGCAGGTCCACGACGATCAGACCATCCACGCCGGCGGCGGCGGCGGCGGCGGCGAAGCGGTGGACGCCGTGGACGTAGATCGGATTGTAATAACCCATCAGCACGACCGGGGTATCGGGGTCCCCGGCGCGGAAGGCGCGGGCCATCTCCAGGGTCGCCTCCAGGGAGCCCCCGGCCCGCAGCGCCCGCTGCGAGGCGAGCTGGATCGCCGGACCGTCGGCCATGGGGTCCGAGAACGGCATGCCCAGTTCGACGATGTCGGCCCCGGCGGCGGGCAGTCCCTTCAGCAGCGCGAGGGAGGTGGCGGGGTCCGGGTCCGAGGCGGTGACATAGACCACCAGCCCCGCCCTGTTCTCCGCCCCGAGGGCGGCGAAGCGGCGTTCCAGACGGGTCATGACAGGTCCCCCCCACCCTCGGCGCCCATGGATCGGGCAACCGTGTTGACGTCCTTGTCGCCCCTGCCGCTGAGGTTGACGACGATGACATGGGAGGACGGCAGTGTCGGCGCGATCTTCATGACGTGGGCGATGGCGTGGGAGGATTCGAGGGCCGGAATGATGCCCTCCTGCCGGGTCAGGAACTGAAACGCCCGCAGCGCCTCGGCGTCGGTGACCGGAACGTATGCGACCCGGCCCGTATCCTTGAGCCAGGAGTGCTCCGGCCCCACCCCCGGATAGTCGAGCCCGGCCGAAATGGAATGGGCCTCGTCGATCTGGCCGTCGGCGTTCTGGAGGAGATAGGTGCGGTT
>JADGDA010000042.1 GCA_015228695.1 Alphaproteobacteria bacterium | reverse complement strand
CGCCGTGGGCGCCGCCGTCGCCTTCTACCATGTCGGGGTCGAGGGCCACTGGTGGGGCTCGATGGTCTGCGGGTCCGGCTCGGACGCGCCCATGACCCTGGCCGATCTCAGGCGGGCCCTCTCCCGGCCGGTGGAGGTTCCGTGCGATCAGGTGCAATGGTCTCTGTTGGGAATGTCGTTGACGGGGTACAATATGCTGCTGTCCCTGCTGCTGTCCGCCGCGTGCGCGGTGGCGGCGGCGCGCGAGAAGATGTGGAGGTCGCCTTGATGTCCGGAGCCGGTGAAGATGGAAACGGCCTGCGCCGCATGCCCGGCGATCCGCCGCGCGAGGAGATGCTGGCCCGGATGGTCCGGGTGAACCACGCGGGCGAATTCGGGGCCGTGCGCATTTATCAGGGCCAGCTGGCGGTTCTGGGCGGGCGTGCGTGCGCGCCGGCGATCCGCGCCATGGCCGAGACGGAGCAGGATCACCTGAGGACCTTCGAGCGGGCGCTGGTGGAACGGCGGGTGCGGCCCACCCTGCTCCATCCCCTGTGGAACGTGGCGGGTTTCGTCCTCGGGGCGGGGACGGCGCTGCTCGGGGAGAAGGCCGCTATGGCCTGCACGGTCGCGGTCGAGGAGGTGATCGAGGAACATTACGCCGATCAGGCGGAAACCCTGGGCGACGCCGAGCCCGAGCTGCGCCGGGTCATCGAGAGCCACCGTGAGGACGAAATCGAGCACCGCGACATCGGCCTCGCCAACGGCGCCGACACCCATCCCCTGTATCCGGTGCTGTCGTCCACCATCCGGGCCGGGACCAGGCTCGCGATCTGGCTGTCCACGCGGTTGTGATGGCCCCCGGAGCCCCCATGCCGGTTCTCGGCGACGTCTCGGCGTTTCATGACGACATGGTCGCTTGGCGGCACGATCTCCACCGCCATCCCGAGCTCGCCTATGCCGAGCACCGGACCGCCGGCGTGGTGGCCCGGCTGCTGCGCGGGTTCGGCGTCGACGAGGTGGTGGAGGGCGTCGGGGGAACCGGGGTGGTCGGAGTTCTGCGCCATGGCTCCGGCCCGTCGATCGGCCTGCGGGCCGACATGGACGCCCTGCCGATCCATGAGCTGGGGGAACACGCCCATCGTTCCCGGATCGACAACACCATGCACGCCTGCGGCCACGACGGGCACACGGCCATGCTGCTGGGAGCGGCGCGGCATCTGGCCCGGACCCGCCGTTTCCAGGGAACCGTGGTCCTGATTTTCCAGCCTGCGGAGGAGGGACGGGCCGGGGCCAAAGCGATGCTCGACGACGGCCTGTTCGAGCGTTTTCCCGTCGATTCCGTGTACGGGGTCCACAACATGCCGGGACAGGCGGCGGGGACGTTCGCGGTGGCGGGCGGGCCGATCATGGCGGCGGCGGACCGGTTCCAGGTGGTTTTCCACGGGCGGGGCGGTCACGCGGCCGCCCCCCACCAGACGCGCGACCCGGTGATCGCCGGCGCGGCCGCCGTGGCCGCTCTGCAATCGGTGGTGTCCCGCAACACCGCCCCCGACGAGGCCCTGGTGCTCTCGATCACCGAGTTCCATGCGGGCGAGGCCTTCAACGTCATCCCGGACACCGCGCGCCTGGGCGGCACGATGCGGTATTTCGACTCCGCCGTGGGCGCGGCGGCGCGGCGGCGGATGGATGGAATCCTCTCCGGGATCGCCGCCGCCCACGACATGACCGTGGAGGTCCGCCACATGCAGGGCTATCCCCCGACCGTGAACACGGCGCGGGAAGCCGGCATCGCGCGGCAGGCTGCGGTGGATCTTCTGGGGGAAGACGCGGTCCTGGTCCAGAAGCCGTTCATGTTTTCCGAGGATTTTTCCTATTTTCTTCAGGTCAGGCCGGGGGCCTACGCCTTTCTCGGCAATGGCGACGGCGACGGCTGCGCCAGCCTGCACAACCCCCGCTACGACTTCAACGACCGGATTCTGCCCCTCGGGGCGGCTTATTTCTGCTGTCTGGCCGAGGCGGCCTCGGGCTTGCGGCCCGGTTCGTGACTTGGCGCTTCCCGAACCGCCCCCGATGACCCCACGGTCCGCCACGGGCCTTCGATCAAGAACCGGCGCAGGGCTTCGAGGGGAAGCGGGCGGCTGATCAGATAGCCCTGAATCTGATCGCATCCCCGGTTCTTCAGGAAGTCGAACTGGGCCTGCTCCTCCACCCCCTCGGCCACGATCCGGAGCTTCAGCGCGTGGGACATGGCGATGATGGCGCTGACGATGGCGGCGTCGCTGTTGTCGGTGATGATGTCCTGAACGAACGAGCGGTCGATCTTGAGCTTGGAGATGGGGAAGCGCTTGAGGACGCTGAGGGACGAATAGCCGGTGCCGAAATCGTCGATGGAGCAGGAAAAACCCATGTCGCGCAGGGTATTGACGACGGCGATGGCGTTGTCCGGATCGCTCATCGCCGAACTCTCGGTCAACTCGATTTCGATCAGTCCGGGGTCGATCGACGCCTTGGCCAGAATCGTTTCCAAGGACGACAGCAGGCGGCGCGAGTTCTGGAACTGGCGGCCGGACACGTTGACCGCCACCGGCACCGAGCACACGCCGTCCGTCTGAAGCGCCCGCAGATCGCGGCAGGCGCAGAAAAGGATTCTGTCGCAGATGGCGTCGATCAGCCCGGACTCCTCGGCCACGGGGATGAACTCGTTGGGGGGGACGACGCCCTTTTGCGGGTCGATCCAGCGGGCCAGGGCCTCCATTCCGACGATGAGCCCGCTGCTCATGTCCAGTTGCGGCTGGTAGTAGGCGACGAACTCGTCATTTTCCAGGGCGTGACGGATCTGGCTTTGCAGGGTCAGCGTGCGGGCGGCCCGGGAGCCCATCTCGCTGGTGAAGAACTGCGGGACGGAGCCTTCCGCCTTGGCCCGGTGCAAGGCGGTGTCCGCGTTCTTGATCAGCGTTTCGCAATCGCGCGCGTCGCGGGGATGGACGCTGACGCCGATACTGAGGGAGATGTCGAATTCCTGCCCGTCTACCGGGACCGGGGACGAGAAGCCGGCGAGAATCTTTTCCACCGCGCTCCGGATGTCCCCGTCGTCCTTCACATGGCCCAGCATCATCAGGAAGCGATTGCCTCCCGCCCGCGCAAGGGCGTCTCCGGCGCCGACGAACCCGCGCAGGCGCTCCGCCGCCGCCGCCAGCACATGGTCGCCCACCGCGTGCCCCATGGTGGCGTTGATGATGCTGAACCGGTTGATGCCGAGGGAAAGGATGCCGATCCGGCACCGGCCGCGCCCGTCGGGAACGGCGGTCGCGGCGGCGATCGCGGCGGCGCGGTCGAACTGCTCGACGAACAGGGCACGGTTGCCGAGCCCGGTCACCGGATCGTAATAGGCCAGGAAGTGCAGGCGCTCCTCGGCGCTCTTGCGGTCGGTGACGTCGAGGGACACTCCATCCCACACCACGTCCCCGTTTTCCCGCCGCCGGGGCCGCGACCATCCGCGCAGCCAGCGGACCTCCCCCGTCGCGGTGGTCAGGCGGAGTTCATCCTCGATGGGTTCCTGGGTCCTTGCCGAGATGCGCAACCCATCCATGAACGACTGACGGTCCCGCGCCGACAGGGCGTTCAGGAACAGGTTGGAATCCTCGGTCAGTTCCCTGGGCGAAACCCCGAGAACGTCGCGGATGCCCTCGCTGACATAGGGGAAGGCGAGGCCGCCGTCCTGCCTCAGAACCCGCTGGAAAACGATTCCCGGAATGTTGGAGGCGATGTTTCCCAGCCGCCTCTCGGTCTCGCGCAACGCCTCCTCGGTCCTTTTCCGATAGGTGATGTCGCGCATGACGCCGATGAAGATGCGCCGTCCCTCCGCGCGCACCTCGCTCAACGCAAGTTCCAGGGGAAAGGTCTTTCCGTCCCGGTGCTGACCTTCCACCTCGACGGGGCCGGCGCCGATGACCCTGCTTTCGCCCGTTTCGAGGTAGCGGGAGATGAAGGCCGCGTGTCGGCTGCGATGGGGCTCGGGCATGAGCACCGAGACGTCGCACCCCAGCAGGTCCTCCACCGCGTATCCGAACAGATCCTCCGTCGCGGCGTTGACCGACTGGAGCACGCCCGCCTCGTCGATGGTCACGATGCTGTCGTAGGCGTGATCCATGACCATTTCGAGGCGTTGCTCGGCGCGCTTGCGCTCGGTCACGTCGATGAGGACGCCATCCCAGGTCACCGCGCCGCCGGCGCCCCGCCGCGGACGCGAGGTCCCCCGCAGCCACTTGACCTCGCCGTTGCGGGCGATGGCGCGGAATTCCTCGTCATAGGTGGAAAGGCTCGCCGCCGACGCGCGGATGGCCGCCAGATGGTCGGCGCGGTCGGCCCAGTGGATGACTTCGAGGCAACCTTCCCCGTTGACGCGCATGGCCTCCGGCTCGATGCCGAGAATCTCCCGGACCCCCGACGAGAAGAAGGGATAGTGGACCCGTCCGTCCGGCTCCCGCACCCGTTGAAAGACGAGCCCGGGGATGTTGGTCGCGATGCCTCCGAGACGGGCTTCCAACTCCGCCCACGCCTCGCCGACGTCCGCCTCGGCGTCGCGGACGACGGCGACGAAGCCGGATCCTCCGGGAAGGCTGGCGCGGCTGACCGCCACGTCCAGGAGCACGGTCCCGCCGTCCCCGCGCCGGCACGACACCAGCCGATGCACGCGGGATGCCTCCCTCCCCGAGTGCAGGGGCCCGAGAAAACCTTCGATCCCGTCGTCGGGGGTTCCCAGCAGCCCGGCCACCGGCGATCCGACCACCACCGCCTGGTCCCGTCCCAGGAGGGTGGCGGCGGCGGAGTTGCACGCGACGACGACCCCGTCCCCGTCCACGACGACGAGCCCGTCCGGAGCCGCGCTCACGACGACGCGACAGAATCCCTCATCGCCCGCTTCATCGGGCGGGTCCTCGGCCCTGGAACGATCACGGGGTGCCGTCGTCATACGGGCATCTCTATCGTCTCGCTCCTGTCACGCCTCCGGCACCGGCGCCACAAACCCCGGCACCCCGATGTTAAACCCGCATTCCCCTTCGCGCAATGATCGATGACGTCCCTCGGGTCTCACGAAACCGTGGGCCGGTCCCTTCCTTCGTGCTATAATGCTCGGTCCCCGGTTCGTGGGGAAAGCCGTTCGGAGAGATGGAGGTTCACATGGCGATACCAGCGATGAACGTCAACCCGCTCCTCACGATGGCGCGCATGGAAATGGCCGTCATGGAGGGGTGGAGCAAGTCGATGCTGACCATGTTTGCCCCGATGGCCCGCTTGTGTGCCCTTCCCGGGCTGCATGGGTTTTGCGGCGAGCAGCGCCGCCGGATCGACATGCCGCCCCAGGGCGTGGACCTGATCGGCCAGTATGGTCACCGCGCGCACGACGTGGATGCGGAGCGCGATATCTGAGGCCGGGAAGTCGGTCGGAACGCGCCGGCCCGAGCCTCTGGACCCGCTCCGTCCCGTGGCGGGTGGGTTCCGGGCGCGGCGCTTCCGCCCAACGCTGGCGGGGGAGGGGGCGCTGGCGGAAGGGCGGGGGCGGGGGCTGATGTCGACACTACGATCCTTGTGCGTGTTCTGCGGCTACGCGAGGGGAGCCGATCCGCGCTATGCGGCCGTCGCGACGGGCCTCGGGCGCATTCTGGCGCGGAGCGGGATCGAGCTGATCTACGGCGGGGGCCACCACGGCATGATGGGGGCGCTGGCCGAGGCGGCGTTGACGTCCGGGGGCCGGGTGACCGGGGTCATCCCCGATTTCCTGATGCGGATGGAGGCGGCCTACCTGGAAATCTCGGAAATGGTCGTGGTGACCAGCATGGAGGCGCGCAAGCGGCTGATGCTGGAGCGCTCCGACGCCTTCTGCGTCCTGCCGGGAGGCTTCGGCACCATGGACGAGGCGTTCGAGGTCCTGACCCAGAAACAGCTCGGCCTTTTGGAGAAGCCAGTTGTGTTCGTCAACGTAAACGGGTATTTCTCGCCCTGGTGCGAAATGATCAAAAGGATCGTCGAGGGCGGCTTCGCTCCTCCGGAAGCGGCGGAGCTGTTCACCCTGGTCGACTCCGAAGAGGGCGTCCTGCCCGCCATCGAGGCCGAACTGGCGCTGCCGGTGAAACCGGGCCTGAGAAGGTGCGCCTCCTGATCCCGGCTCATACACTGCGGCCGGTGGCCGCAACCCAATGATCGGCAATACATTGCTTGCGCGCCGCAAGCCCTCCCGCCGATACTGGCGGCGAGAAAGGGGGAGCCGATGAACATCGGCACGTTGTTGCCGCGCCATGCCCGCTATCGTCCCGCCCATGCCGCAGTGGTGTTCCGGGGGCATCGCCTGAGCTACCGGGATTTCAACGCCCGGGTGAACCGGCTGTGCAACGCCCTGCGCGGTCTCGGGATCGGCAAGGGGGACAAGGTCGCGACGATTCTGCCCAATTGCCTGGAGCAACTCGACCTTTACTGGGCGGCGGCCAAGGCCGGCTTCGTCGTCGTGCCGGCCAGCGTGCTGCTGAAAGAGAACGGCATCGCCACCCTGCTGCATGAGTCCGATTCAACGATGGTGTTCGCGCACGCATCCTTTGCCGGGACCCTGGACGCCGTGCGGGGCAGGCTTCCGGCCATTGCCCCGGACCGTTACGTTCTGGTTGGGGCGAAGGCCGCCCGGACCGGTTTCCGCGCGTTCGAGGAGGTAATGGCGGCCGGCTCCGAGGCCGAGCCCCCGGACGCCCGCCTGACGGGGTCCGATGTCTACAACATCATCTATTCCAGCGGCACCACGGGCGACCCCAAGGGAATCGTCCACACCCACCGGATCCGCGCCATGTACTGCACCCTGTTCGCCTCGGCATGGCGGATGACGCCCGAGAGCGTGGTGCTGCAAACGGGCTCCATCGTGTTCAACGGCTCGTTCCTGACGCTGATGCCGTGGATGTATCTCGGCTGCACCTATATCCTGCACGAGTCCTTCGACCCGGAGGCCATGCTCCGCGCCATCGAGGCGGAGAAGGTCACCCACATCATGACCGTTCCGGCCCAGATCGTCGCCCTCCTCGACAGCCCCGCCTTCGCGCCCGAGCGGCTTTCCTCCCTGGAGATGATCATGTCGGTCGGCGCGCCCCTGCACCTGGAACACAAACAGCGGCTGACATCCGCCCTTCCCAGGGTGTTTTACGAGCTGTACGGATTGACCGAGGGGTTCGTCACCATCCTGGACAAGAACGACTGCGCCGCCAAGCCGGGCTCGGTCGGCACCCCGCCGCCGTTCTTCGAGATGCGCATCGTCGGCGAGGACGGCGCGGACCTGGAGCCCGGAAACGTGGGAGAAATCGTCGGCCGGGGCCCCATTCTCACGCCCGGCTACTACAAGCGTCCCGACCTGACGGAGGAGGCCATCGTGGACGGTTGGCTGCACACCGGCGATCTGGGCCGGGTCGATGAGGATGGTTTTCTGTTCCTGGTGGACCGCAAGAAGGACATGATCATCACCGGCGGGGTCAACGTCTACCCCCGCGACATCGAGGAGGTGGCTGTGCGTCATCCGGCGGTGGCGGAGGCGGCGGTGTTCGGCGTTCCCGATGGGAAATGGGGGGAAATCCCCGTCTGCGCCGTGGTGCTGCGCGTCCCCGCCAGTCCCCACGAGATCATGGACTGGGTCAACGACCGGGTCGCCGCCAAGTTCCAGCGGCTGCACGACGTGGTGCCGACCGGCTCCTTTCCGCGCAACGCGGCCGCCAAGGTGTTGAAGCGCGAAATGCGCGAGTGCTATGTGAAGACCGGGAAGGTGGACGGTGAAGACCGGAAAGGTGGACGGTGAAGACCGGAAAGGTGAATGTGTGACGCCATGAGGATAGGAATTTTCGGCTGTTCCGGCCGTATGGGCCGGATGCTGGTCGCCGCCGTGCTCGAAACGCCGGGAAGCGTCCTGGCGGGGGGGGTGGAGCGGCCCGGTTCGGAGGCGGTCGGTCAGGACCTGGGCTCACTGGCCCACCATGCGCCCGTCGGGCGGACCGTGGGCGACGATCCGCGGGCGCTGTTCGAGGCGTCCGACGTGGTGATCGATTTCAGCTCCCCGGCGGTGACCGCGGACAATGCCGCCCTGGCCGTCGAGACCGGCAAGGGATTGGTGGTCGGCACGACCGGCCTCGGCCCGGAGCATCTGTCGAGCCTGTCCGCCGCCGCCAAGCATGTGCCGGTCGTGCAGGCCCCCAACATGAGCCTGGGGATCACCCTGCTGCTGGACTTGGTCGAACAGATGGCCCGCCTGCTCAACGAGAGATGCGACATCGAAATTCTGGAGATGCACCATCGTCATAAGGTGGACGCGCCTTCCGGGACGGCTCTCGCCCTGGGGCGGGCGGCGGCTCTGGGGCGCGGAGTCGACCTGGACGAGGTGGCGCGGCGGGTCCGCGACGGCATCACCGGTCCGCGCGGGATGGGCGACATCGGCTTCGCCACCTTGCGCGGCGGCAACGTGGTGGGGGAGCACACGGTCATCTTCGCCGACGACGACGAGCGGATCGAGATCACCCACAAGGCCACCTCCCGGCTGATCTTCGCCCGAGGGGCGCTGCACGCGGCGCTTTGGACCGAGGGGCGGCCGCCCGGTCTCTATTCCATGCGCGACGTCCTCGGGCTGACCCGCTGATGCCGTCCGTTCAGAAGGGATTGGCATGGCGGCTGGCCCTGGCGGCCCTGGCCCTGGCGTCGGCCCTGGGCGCGGCCGCCTACTTCTATGAAATGGAGAGGGTGGACGAGGCCGTCGTCTCCATGGCGGTGCGCGAGTCCGACGTGTTCAAGCAGCACCTCGGCTCCGCGATCACCATGGAGCATATGCGGCACCACGACACCCTGGACGCGGCTCTGGAAGAATTCGTCCGCAGCCGCGCGACCGTCGACACCGGTCACTACGTGTCCGTCGAACTCTACGGCCCCGACCAAAAAGAGGCGGCGGACGCGCATGCCGGCGGGTATGACGTCGTCAAGAACGTCATCGACAAGAGAAAACACCAATTCTTTTCCGATAAAGTCTGGTACGAGCGTTTCCGGGTTGGTGGAAGCCATTATATCTTCACCTTGATCCCCCTTCACGACCCGCGAGGGGCTCTCGTCGGATATTTCGAGGGCGTGTTCCATATTTCCTCGGAGACGCTGAGCGGCATCCACGATACCGTCGCCACCATCATCTTCGTCGTCATCGGCGTGGTGCTGCTGACGACCCTGGTGCTCTACCCGGTCATCACCGCCCTGAACCGGGATCTGGTGACGCAGTCGCACAACCTGCTGCGGGCCAACCTGCATACCCTGGAGGCCCTGGGCGGGGCCATCGCCAAGCGCGACAGCGACACCCACGCCCACAATTTCCGGGTCTGCGTCTATTCCGTCCGCCTGGGGGAGGCCATCGGGCTGCCCGCCGAGGCCATCCGGAATCTGCTGAAGGGCGCTTTCCTGCACGACGTCGGCAAGATCGCGATCGCCGACGCCATCCTCCTCAAGCCCGCGAAGCTGAGCGAGGCGGAGTTCCAGACGATGAAAAGCCACGTTCTCCACGGTCTGGACATCGTCAGCCACTCTCCATGGCTGGCCGACGCCGCCGACGTGGTCCGCTTTCACCACGAGAAATTCGACGGCAGCGGCTACATGGCGGGTCTGGCGGGCGAGGACATTCCCATCGCCGCGCGGATTTTCGCCATTGCGGACGTGTTCGACGCCCTGACCTCACGCCGTCCGTACAAGGAACCGATGCCCTTCGACGAGGCCATGGCCATCCTGTACAAGGACAGCGGCTCCCACTTCGATCCCCAACTGGTGGACGCTTTCGCCAATATCGCCCAAGACCTTTACGACCGCTTCGGAACCGGGGACAACGACAGGGCCGAGGGGGAACTGCGGGAATTGACGGCTAGGTATTTCGGGCTGGAGGGTCCTTGAATCACGCCCCGTCGCCGCGCGAAACCGAAGGAAAGATCATGAAGGACATCATCCGCCGGGTCATGCATCCCCGCCTGTCCGCCTTTTACGACCACTGGCGCGCCTTCATGGACGGGGGAGCGGCTGGCGCCGGGGCGCGCTCGATCATGGCGCACTTCGCGGAGTTCCTCGACGACATGCTGGTGGTCGATATCGACGAGAGCTACTACACCTACCGCCACTACGGGCGCACCTTCATCGAAAAATTCAACATCGACCTGTCCAATCAGGTCATCGAGCACGTTCCCTTCGCCATTCTGCCCGCGGAGCGCCGTCACATCCTCGAATTCGAGTACAGCCACGTCCAACGGACCCTGCGGCCGATCTGGCGCTCCTACACCGCCGTTTTCAAGGGCGAGGAAAAGACATGGCATCGCCTGACCCTTCCGGTCGCTCCCAATGTCCTGGTGGTCGGGGGCTATGAACTCGACCCGTCCCGCTTCGGGCGGAACGACGACGGGGCGGAGCGTCTGCTCCGGACGGTCATCGAGGCGGTTCCCGTGTTCCTGGACGGGGCCGGCGACGTCGGAGGGTTAGCGGTCAGTCTGATGGACCTGACCCAGAGCCGGATGAAGGAAGCCGAGCTTCAATATCTCGCCACGGTGGACCCGCTCACCGGCGCCTTCAACCGGCGGCGGTTCATCGAGGCCGGCGGCGAGGAAATCGAGCGGTCCTCCCGCTACGACTATGCCCTGTCGCTGCTGATGATGGACATCGACCACTTCAAGCGCATCAACGACACCCACGGTCATGCGGCGGGCGACGAGGCCCTGCGCCGGTTTACCGCCACCTGCCGGGGGTTCCTGCGCAAGAACGACCTGTTCGGGCGCTTCGGGGGCGAGGAATTCGCCCTCATCCTGCCCAACACCGACACCGACGGAGCCATCGTCCTGGCCGACCGCATGCGCAGGCAGGTGGAGGCCATGACGGTCACTGTGGGCGGGGATGTCTTCGGATTCACCGTCAGCATCGGCATCGCCTCGCGGGCTCATGGAGCCAGGGAAACGCTGGAAAACCTGCTGGAGCGGGCGGATCAGGCCATGTACCAGGCCAAGACGGGCGGGCGCAACCGGGTCGTGGTCAGCGAGCCGACCGGCCAATGACCCCCGTCCCGCCACCCTTTCTCGGCGTCGAGCGGTCGGTTACCGGGCGGCGCTGGGTGACGCGGGAGGGAGACGACCGTCTGGCGCTGGCGCTGTGCCAGAGAACCGGCGTTCCCGACGTGGTGGGGCGGGTCCTGGCCGCGCGGGGAATCGATCCCGAGGGGGCGGAGACGTTTCTCAATCCCACCCTGCGCGCGCTTCTGCCCGATCCCGCCCATCTGCTCGACATGGAACCGGCCGCCGCGCGGCTGGCCGCCGCGGTGAGGGCGGGCGAGGACGTCGTCGTCTTCGGCGACTACGATGTGGACGGAGCCACCTCCAGCGCCCTGATGAAGCGGTTCATCGAGGCGGCGGGCGGGCGGGCGCGCATCTACATTCCCGACCGGATGACCGAGGGGTATGGTCCGGGCGCTCCGGCCCTTCTGCGGCTGCGGGAGGAGGGCGCCGGTCTGGTGGTGACGGTGGATTGCGGCGCGACCGCCTTCGATCCGCTGGACGCAGCGGCGGAGGCCGGGCTCGACGTCATCGTCGTCGATCACCACAAGGGCGAGTCCCGCCTGCCGCGCGCGGTGGCGGTGGTCAATCCCAACCGCCTCGACGAAAGCAGCCCCCATGGCCATCTGGCGGCGGTCGGCGTCGCCTTTCTCCTGGTGGTGATGACCAACCGGGTGCTCCGCGAGTCCGGGTGGTTCAAAGCCGCGCAGCCGGTTCCCGATCCCCTGCAATGGCTCGATCTGGTGGCCCTCGGCACCGTCTGCGACGTGGTGCCCCTCGTCGGCGTCAACCGGGCCTTGGTCGCCCAGGGGCTGAAGGTGGCGGCGCGGCGCGGCAACGCGGGCCTGCGCGCCCTGGCCGACGTCGCCAAGCTTCAGGACAGACCGGACGCCTGGCACCTGGGTTACATGCTGGGGCCGAGGGTCAACGCGGGAGGGCGCGTCGGAGAGGCGGACATGGGCGCCCGGCTGCTGTCCTGCGACGACGACGCCCTGTCCCGGACCCTGGCCCTGGCCCTCGACGCCTACAATGGCGAGCGTCAACTCATCGAGGCGGACGTTCTCATGCGGGCAATGGAGCAGGTGGAAGGCGGACCCGACGACGGCACGCCCCTGGTGTTCGCCTCCGGCGACGGGTGGCATCCGGGCGTCATCGGCATCGTCGCCGGACGGCTGAAGGAGCGGTACAACCGCCCCGTCTGCGTCGTCGCCGTCGAGGGGGAGCAGGCCAAGGGCTCCGGGCGCTCCGTGCCCGGCATCGACCTTGGCAGCGCGGTGATCGCCGCGAGGCAGGCCGGGCTCCTGGAAAAGGGCGGCGGCCATGCCATGGCGGCCGGGTTCACGGTACGGACGGATCGTCTGGACGCGCTGCGGGCCTTCCTCGGCGCCCGTCTCGCCGCCCAGGTGGACGAGGGCGGACTGGAGCCGGTCCTGCACCTGGACGGGGCCATGGACGCCGGAGCCGCCACCTATGACCTCGTCGGCACCTTGAGCCGGATCGGCCCGTTCGGGGCCGGAAATCCGGAGCCCCGCTTCGCCGTCGTCAACGCGCGGGTCGTGCGCCCCACCGTGGTCGGCACGGGCCATGTCCGCTGCATCCTGCTCGGACCGGGCGGCGCCCGTCTCAAGGCGATCGCCTTCCGCTCCGCCGACTCCGAACTGGGAGAGGCGCTCCTCAACGGCGAGGGCGCGGTGTTTCATGTGGCGGGAACGCTGCGCCCGGACACCTGGCAAGGCCGCGCCGAGGCCCAACTCGTCGTGGACGACGCAGCCTTCGCCGTTACCAGATAAACGCGGGAATCGCGGCGGCGGGACCGAGACCGAACCGCCGGGCCAGGGCCGCGACGGCGACCGGGG
>JADGDA010000429.1 GCA_015228695.1 Alphaproteobacteria bacterium | reverse complement strand
TCAGGGCTCCGTTGAACTCGCCGCTGATATCGGCCTCGTCCACGATGGCGGTCCCCTTGAACACCCCGGTCTGCGCGACCTCGATGATTCCGGCGTCGGTCAGATCGGCGGTGACCTTCCCCTCCACCACCAGCCGGTCACAGGCGGAAATTTCGCCCGCGAGTTCAATGTCCCGCCCGACGATGAGTTTCTTCCCCTCCGTCTGATGCTCGGGCTTGCGGGCGGTTCCCGGAAGATCCAGGGTCCTGCGGGGAATCTCCGCCCTCAACGCGCCCGGCTGCGGCATGGTCGGCATGTGGGACCCTCTTTTGGAAAAAGGCTTCAGGGGTGGGGATGACAGATCGTCGGTCATGTCATGCTCAACGGGAAACGCCGGCTCTGCCGGGGTCTTAAGCTCCACCTCGTCGTCCTTTTTGCGCCGGAACATGGTTCCAATCCCTTTCATACTCAGCGCCGTCCCGCCGGACGGGGTCCTCCGCTACGAACTTTTTACGGCCAGTCCCTCGCGCCGTCGCCACGTTTCGAACAGGTGAACCACGAAGGCCGTCGCGACAATGGGCACGAACAGATTCACCACCGGTATCGACAACAACAAAGCGATCAACGCGCCAGCCAGCCAGAGGGAGCCCGTGTGGGCCCCCCGCAATCCCCGCGCCGCCCGCGCATCCAGTCGGCGCGACGCGATCATATCGAAATACTCCCGACCGAGAAGATATCCATTCAGGGTGAAAAACGCCAACACGTTCAGTCCGGGCACGAGATAGAGCGGCAGGACCAGCAAATTGAGCCCGATGGCGATCAGGGCGAACCGCAACGCCCCCGACAGGGTCTCGCCAAGGGGCGACGCGCACACGGGCGGCAGGTCGGGATAGTGGCGCTCCTCCACGGCCCCGGCGACCTCATCGAGAAAGACGCCGACGAAGGCCGAAACCAGGGTCGGGAACAGGGCCAGCCCCAGCGTCACCACGGCGACCTTGCCGAGAACGTCGAGCAGCCCGGCCACCCATCCCGAGTCCGGATTCGCCGCCGTCCCCACCAGCCACCAGCCACCGAACACCAGCAGGGCATAAAACGTGACCGCGAGCAGGACACCCTTGACGGCAACGCCCCTCAATCGAGGCTCCCGAGCTTGAGACATCGCTTTTACAAGGGCCGGCAACACGGTGAATGTCCTCAAATCCCCCACACCCGGGGTGCAGCTTGCCACGGGGGCTGCAATCCCTTACTGTTTAGCACGCGCCGATATGTGGACACAAAGGATATAGAGGGATGGAGCCCTGATGGTTCCCGGATCGCGTCGACGCGCATGATCACGACCGCGCCGTTGCCTCGCTGGGGCGACCTAGCGTCTTTCCCGTTCGCGGCCGGGCTTCCCGACCACGTCCTGGGGGCTCCGTGGCGGGGCGACGCGGGGGGAACCGTCTGGTTCTCGCGCGGGGCCCTGGCCCTGGGCATCGTCGCCCGCTGGTGGGAAGAAAGCCATCGCCGGCTCCCCCGGGTGTGGGTTCCCGATTTCTTTTGCGCACAATCCCTGGGACCGTTGCGCCGCGTCGGGGCCGAGATCGTCTTCTACCCCATCGCTCCCGATCTGCGGCCGAAATGGGACGTATGCCACGTCTGGGCCCGGACGGCTCCGCCGGATCTGTTCCTGCTGGTTCATTACTTCGGCATCCCGGGGGATCTGGCCCCTGCCCGGGAGTTCCGCGACGAATTCGGAACAATTCTCGTGGAGGACGGGGCGCATGCGCTGCGTCCGGCCACCGGCATCGGTGCGGTGGGTGATTTCGTTCTGTACAGCCCGCACAAACTTCTCGCCGTTCCCGACGGCTCCGTGCTGGTGGTGGAAAACGCGGGGGTGGCGGGAGAGATCGCGGCCCTGGCGGAGCGGTTGCCGCGGGTCGCGCCGCGGTCCGGCGGCTGGCTGCTCCGGCGGCTGGCGCAAAAAAGTTTGCCGGGGACCCTCATGAGCCGCATCCGTCCGGCGGGGCAAACGCCCTTTGAACAGGACCCGCCGGCGCGGGACCAGCCCGAGGCGCCCCATCTCAGCCCGATCGCGCGGCGCCTG
>JADGDA010000428.1 GCA_015228695.1 Alphaproteobacteria bacterium | reverse complement strand
CGTGCCCATGAAGCCGATCTGCGAGAACATTGGGTTGGCGTGGCAGCCCCAGCACCGCAAGCTGACCAACGGAGATCGGTCGTGGGGTGTCACCTTCATGGTGATCCCTTCGGTCGGTGGCGAGCAGGAAACGCTCTGTTTGCCGCTGCGAATGATCCCAGCATGGCTGTTCTTGCTGGCACCGACCCGCGTCAAGCCGGAACTGCGCGACAAGCTGGTCGCCTACCAGCAAGAATGTGCCGACGTGCTGTGGCGTCACTTCACGGGCCAGATAACGGGGCGCGAGCAGGCGATACGCAGCGAGCTTGTGGAGCGGGACGAGCTGATTACGACCATCGAGCGGCAACACCGGCATATGGCGTCCTATTTGCTGGCTGCGAACCCGCTGTGGGGCAAGATCGCCCACATGCTGAACGCGGGATGCTATCGCGGCGACATCTGCCACGTGCTCAACCGGCCGAAATGGCAGATCGCCAGGGTCATCGAAGAGATGGAGCGCGTTGGCGTGATCCAGCGCGAGGACTGGCGTCCGTCGATGTGGGGCATCCACGACGGCCCGTCCCCGAGCGCACTGGCGGAACAGGAGGCAGCGCATGGATAACCTCATCCGCCTCCCCGCCCCGGAACGGCGTATCCGCCAGCGCCGCAATGATCCATCGCTCGCCCCCGAGATTGGGCAACCATTTGTCCAGGTGTTGCATCGCATGCTGGGGCTGCGTCTGGTCTGGATCAACCCGAACCCGGTCGGCAAACGCTGACACTCTGCCGACCATCCGCGCCGGGAGCTCAAAGCTCCCGGCCACCGGCGGGAGGGCGGCACGATGACCCACCGCAACCCCATGGTGGCCAAACTCCATATCGCCAAGAAAGAGCTGGGCCTCGACGACGAGACCTATCGGAACATTCTCACCCGCGTCACCGGCAAGGCCAGTTCCAAAGCGATGACGGACGTCCAACTTGATGCGGCGCTGGCCGAGTTTCGGCGGTTGGGCTGGGTGCCGAAGCCGGGGGTGGTGAAGACGGTTGCCCCCGCTGCCTCGGGCGGCACCGGGGATAAAATCCGGGCGTTGTGGATCGCTTGCTGGAACCTGGGAGTCGTGCGGGATGGCTCGGAGGCGGCTCTTCGGGCCTTTGTCAAGCGGCAGACGAAGATTGACGACTTGCGCTTTTTGCCGGGGGCCAAGGCGCACAGGGTGATCGAGGGGCTGAAGGCCATGGCCGGACGGGCCGGCGTGGACTGGGTGGAGCACACCAACCCACGCATTTGCGTCGTGCTCGGCCAGTGGCGGCGGTTGCGGGCGTTGGGGGCTTTGACCTCCATCCCGCCCGGGGCCGATGCGGACGCCCTGGTCAACTGGTTGTTCAAGTGCGTTTCAGGCTGCCGTAAAGACCCGGTTCACCTGACCGACGCCGAGGCCGACAAGGCCATTGCCCTGCTGGGAAGATGGGTCCGGAAAGCGCTTGCCAAGACGGCCGGAGAGGGCTGATGGCTGATCCGGTTCTGTTCGGCGTTCTTGAGGAAATCCGGGAAGTGGCCGGACTGGCGGCGGCCCTGCAACTCGCGGCGGCGAAGGGCGGCGGACCGGTTTATTTCTGCTCGGCCGCTCACTTGACCCAGGATCATTGGCTGGTGCAAACGGTGGGCTGGGAGGCGGCGCGCAAGCTGGCCGCCCACTTCGGGGGTCGCGCCAATCCGCAGATCAAAATCCCCTATGGCCCGACGAGTTCGCGCGGGAAGACGTGGCAGGGCATTCAGAAGGGCTTCGCGCAGGGCCTGTCGCTGGTCGAAATCGCCCGGCGCAACGGCGTGGACGAGAAGACGGTGCGGCGGCACCGGCGCGGCCAGAGCGGCCCGCGCCGTTCTCGGGACGATCATGGGCAAGGGAACCTGTTTTAAGGCCGCTCACCCGGTGGCAACGGGCACCTGCCCGGATTATCCCCCACCACCACGCCTTGTATCTTCGTTGGTAAGGTCGATCCAGCGAAAGGCGAAGTCATGCCCGGTATCCCGCGCGGCATTCGTAACAACAACCCCGGAAATATCCGCAAATCCAGCACCAAATGGAAGGGG
>JADGDA010000427.1 GCA_015228695.1 Alphaproteobacteria bacterium | reverse complement strand
GGTCGTGTTCACGAATTTCATGCCGGGCGCATAGCGGTGGCCGTCCATGATCCGGGGCAAAAAATCCTCCCCCGCCGTGGCCAGCAGAGTGACCCCGGCCGCGAGAACGACGGCGACGGCGATTCCGGCTGCGAGTTCCCCGCCCCCCGCGTGCCGGCACGGTTGGACGGGAGACCGCGATTCCCTCCACGCCAAAACGGCGTAAACCATCACGAACAGCGGAAACCCGCCGTGCCAGAACATGTAAAGCCAAGCGGTGGTCTGGGGTCCCGCGCCCAGCAGCCCGCCCGGAGACGCCAACCCGGGAAAGCTGAGGGCATGCGGAATGACGACCAGCCCCTCGAACAGATAACCGCAGGCGAGGACCAGCACGGCGCGGGACCGGCACTGAACGAACTGGCCGAACATCAGCAGGCTGGAAATCAGATCATTGATGATCAGCGCGGCCTCGTAGGCGGGAATGAAGGCCGGCAACGGCGCCAGCGGGACGCGGGCAAAGGGCGCGGCAACGGCGAAGACGACCGTGGAGAGAATGATCGCGGCGAGTGCCAGACTCCGCTCGCCCGTTCCGGCAGTCATCGCCGATAACGATGATGCCCCTTGACGCGATTCGATGGAATCGACGCATCCCAGGGGATGTGCGTCCAGAGTCCCATATACGGTTTGCTCTTGTAACACCACGAGACCCCCATCCCGTTTGCACACACTCTGGATGCTACCATGACAATAAAGTTTATGGAACATCTCGCGCATCATGAATTGTGTTTACAATTAGGCTCGCCTCTTCGTCCCGTGATGAGGACGTAGACGGCCCTTCGCAAGGGTGGCCGGGGGGCCGCCATCTGTGTCATTCTCTCCGGCGGAAACGGGAAAGGGACGAGACGGGCGCCGATGATCGAGGTTCGTGAACTCCGCAAGGCCTTCAGAACGCTGCGGGCGTTGGACGGGGTGGATTTCGTCGCGCGCGACGGCGAGATCACCGGACTGATCGGGCCGAACGGCGCGGGAAAGACCACGACCTTGCGCATCCTGGCCACGGTGATGCGTCCCGACTCCGGCTTCGCCCTGGTGGATGGCCGCGACGTCGTGAACGAGCGACTGGAGGTCCAGCGCCGCATCGGGGTCCTGTCGGACAACCGGGGCCTTTACCCGCGCCTCTCCGCCCGTGAGCACATCCTGTACTTCGGCCGGCTGCACGGGCTTGGCGGGCGCGATCTCGCACGGCGGGTCGAGTCGTTAAGCCAAACCCTGGAAATGGGGGAGTTCATCGACCGCCGGGCCAAGGGCTTCTCGAAGGGGCAGACCCTGAAGGTGGCGCTGGCGCGGGCTCTGGTCCACGAGCCCGGCAACGTTCTCCTGGACGAACCAACCAACGGACTCGATATCGCCGCCAGCCGCGCCATGCGCGGACTGATCCGCGCCATCCGCGACCAGGGCCGCTGCGTCATCTTTTCCAGCCACATCATGTCCGAGGTCGCGGCCCTGAGCGACCGCCTCGTGGTCATCGACCATGGCCGGGTGGCGGCCCAGGGCACCCCGGACGAGTTGCGGCGCCTTGCCGGATGCGACGATCTGGAGGACGTGTTCATGATCCTGACCGGACGCGGCCCGACGCCGTCCACCGAACCGGAGAACCGCCGATGATCCGCCGCGTGGCCGTGGTGTTCTTGAAGGAAACCCTCGACAACCTGCGCGACCGGCGCAGCCTGTCGCTGGCGTTCGTCTACCCCCTGCTGGGGCCGGCGCTCGTGGCGGTGCTGATGGGGTTGATGTCCAACGTCCTGGTCGCCGAGCCCGGACGGGAGCGCCTCGTCGCCGCCGTCGATGGCCGGGGCGAGGCGCCGGAACTGATGTCCCTTCTCGAGTCGCGGGGGGTCAGGCTGCTGCCGCCGCCCGCCGATCCGGTCGGAGCGGTGATGCGGGGCGTCTACTCGACGGTTCTCCTCGTGCCCAAGGGATTCGAGACGGATCTGGCGGCGGGACGGCAGGTCGAATTACGGCTGATCGCCGACAGCTCGAAACTCGCGGGTCTGGTCGCCTCGGCCCGGATCGGCGGGATGCTCGGCGAGTATGCCCACCGCCTTGCC
>JADGDA010000426.1 GCA_015228695.1 Alphaproteobacteria bacterium | reverse complement strand
AATACAGCCGCGCGCGGGCGAAGCAATGTGCCACCATGGGGCGGCCGAGGATGGGGAACAGGGGCTTCCCGGGAAAGCGGCTGGCCGCCATGCGGGCGGGAACGATACCGATGATCTTCGTCATGTCCCCTCCGGGGCGCGGTACAGGCGGGAGATGTCCTCGTTGGCGCGGCCGAGGCGGCTCGACTGTTTCTCCACCGCGACCTCCACCCAGCCGCCCAGTTCGTCCGAGCGGTAGAAGGCGTGCAGAAGCCGCAGCGTCGACAGGCAGTCGGCCCGGTTCACCGGATAGGCGACGCCCTGGCGGCGGTGGGCGACGATGTCGCGGTACATCTGCTCGTGGCCATAGCCATAGACGGCCCCGTGGCCCTTGACGCCCTTGAAATCCTCGCTGTTGCCGGCGCAGGCCGAGGGATCGGGGGTGAAGATCTGCAACTCGTTGACGGCGATGCCGCCGATCTGCGCCAGCCCCTTGGACCCGACGATGGAAATCGAGGCCTCGAAGTCGTCCGGCCGGGCCGCCGTCGTCACCTCCAGACTGCCGATGGCGCCGTCGGCGTAGGTGAGGGTGGCGACCACCGCGTCCTCCACCTCGATCTCGGCCCCCAGGGTGCGCATGACGGCGCTGACCGTCTCCACCTCGCCCCCCAGATAGCGCAGCAGGTCCACATGGTGGATGCCCTGATTGGTCAACGCGCCCCCGTCGTGGGAAAAGGTGCCGCGCCATTCCGCCATGTCGTAATAGCGCTGGGGCCGGCACCAGCGCAGGCGCACCGAGGTGAGGCGGACCTCGCCCAGCTCGCCCGCCTCCAGCGCCGCCTTTACCCGCCGCACCGCCTTGTTGTGGCGGTTCTGGAACACCGGAAAGATGTCGAGCCCCAGGCGGTCCGCCGTCCCGTAGGCCGCAAGGAGCTGTTCGGGGCGCATGAAGGTCGGCTTCTCGACGATGACGCTCTTGCCGTGACGCTCCATCATGTCCAGGGCGTGCTCGAAATGCATGCCCGAGGGGGTGATGACGGCGACGGTGTCAATGCCGGCGACCTCGGCCAGCATGCGGTGGTAGTCGGTATACCAGGGCACGCCGAACTCCTCGCCGTAGGCCTTCGCCTTGTCGGCGGCCAGATCGCACACGGCGGCGAGGCGCACCCCCTCCACCATTCCGATGGAACGGCAATGATGCCCGGCGACGCGGCCGCAGCCGACCAGGGCGACGTTGAGTTGGGCGGAAGCGAGATTGTTCATGTTTGCCTACGTCCTGTTTGCCTCCGGGGAGATACCATCGCCGAGCGTCCCGCGCCAGAAATTCATGTCCGGCTCGGCGAACACCTCGTCCCAGGCGAGAGGGGCGGGCGGAGCGGCGGCGGCCAGGACCGGCAACACTTCGTCCAGGGTGGCGGCCAGGGCGGAAGAGAGCCCCGCGACGGTTCCGGGCAAAACGTCGATGGAGATGCGTTCCTCGCCCAGCAGGCGGACGCTGGGAACCCCGGCGAGAAGCCCCTCCAGCCCCGAGGTGCCGGAGGCGTAGATCACGGCGGACAGCCCGGAGTGCCGGAGCAGGGGGATGTCGGTGCGGGCAAGGGTCGCGGTTTCGGAAAAGGCGAACGGATACATGGGATGCTCCTTCACCAGGACCCGGCGGTCGGAGGCGGCGACGATCCGGGCCGCCTCGACCTGGAGCGCCGCCAGTTCGGGAGTCGCCGACAGGGGCACGAACACCGGCCCGGACGGATCGTGGAGGTTGGCTCCGGCGCGGGCGATCCGGAACGCTCCGCCGATGCGCAGCCGCTCCGCCGGAACCCCCCATCTCTCCAGTTCGTCCCGATAGGCGGGGCCGTTGGCGGCCACCCGGTCGGGGACGGAGGTGAGGCCGTCCGGGTTGCCGGTCACCGCGTAGTTGATTTGGTGCCGGCCGATCACCGTGTGCTGGTGCCCGAGGGTCGTTACCCCGGCCCGCCGCGCCGAGCGGCAGAACGCCCGCTCCCAGGCGTGATTCTCCCAGGGCCAGACGACGATCCGGGGCCGCGCCCGCGCAAGCCAACGGTCCTGGCAGTGCATCTGCCAGCGGTTGGAGGCCGGGCCTCCCCCGCCTG
>JADGDA010000425.1 GCA_015228695.1 Alphaproteobacteria bacterium | reverse complement strand
CCGCCTACCGGATGGTCCGTCCCGATGGCCCGGATTGGGAACCGTCGCCGGAATTCACCCGCATGGCGCATCAGAAGTCGTTCAAGGGACCCTTTTAACCATCCGGCCGATGGAGGCGACATGACTCCCGCGATTGGAATCACCCTGGACAGCGAGGAGCCCGGCGGCTACTCGGCCATGCCCTGGTACGCCCTGCGGCAGAACTACTGCGATTGCGTGGTGCGGGCGGGTGGTCTGCCGGTCGCCTTGCCCCACCATCCCGACATGGCGGCCTGCTATCTCGATCTGATCGACGGATTGATCGTGACCGGCGGGGCCTTCGACGTCGACCCGGCCCTGTTCGGCGCCAAGGAGCGGCACGAGACCGTCAAGGTCAAGACCACCCGCACCGCCTTCGAACTGGCGATGATCCGGGGGGCGCTGGAGCGGGACATTCCCATCCTCGGGATCTGCGGCGGGCAACAGCTTCTCAACGTGGCCCTGGGCGGAACCCTGATCCAGCATATCCCCGACGAGGTGAACAGCCCCCTGGCCCACGAGCAGCCCAACCCCCGCACCGAGGCCGGTCACAACGTCAAGGTGGTCAGGCGGTCCTTGCTCCACGCCATCGTCGGCGACGAGGACATTCCGGTCAACAGCGCCCACCATCAGGCGGTCAAGACCGTGGGCGAGGGCGTCTACATCAACGCCCAGGCGGAAGACGGCGTCATCGAGGGAATCGAGGACCCGAAGCGCCTGTTCTGCATGGGCGTTCAATGGCACCCCGAGTACGAGATCGGCCCGGCCGATACCCGCCTCTTCGCCGCCTTCGTCGAAGCGTGTCGCCGCGCCGAAAGGCGCAAGTGTTGACGCGCCGAAAGGCGCAAGTGTTGACACGCCGAAAGGCGCGGGTGTTGATCCTTTCTTAACTCCCGCCGCCCTACTCTCCCGGGTCCATTTTTTTCACGGGATGACGATGGCGGGCCGGAAACTCCCCAGCCCCGCGCCGGAGCGGGAGGACAGGTTCGATGCGCGCCATCTGTCGGCGCGTCAGGCGGAGATTCTGGCCCTGCTCATGGCGGGCAAAGCCAACAAGGACATCGCCCGCGCCCTTGGCCTCGGCCTCGGCACGATCAAGCAGCACCTCGCGGCTCTGTACAAGAAGCTGGGAGTCACCAACCGCGCCACGGCGGTGTCCCGTGGGTTCGCCATGGGGGGGGAGACCCGGTCGCCTTCTTCCCGGTTGCCCTCTTCCCGGTTGTTGGCGGACGCGAGCGTCATGGAGCTGCGTCCGACCACCGTTCTCAGCATGGCCATGGACGGCAAGGGCGATGACTTCGAAGGCCGGGAGAAGGATTGGCTGGCGTTGCGGGGGGCCTGCGCCGTGGCGACCGCTGCCATGGACAGCGCCATGGTCGGGCGTCCGGGGGAAAGCGTCGACATCATTCTCGGGCTGCATCGGGCCGACCAGGACAACGTGCTCCGCGCCCTCCAGATTGCCCGCGCCGTCGTTGCCGGATTGGGACCCGGCAGACCGCTTCGCGCCGGACTGGCCAGCGGCTACCTCATGGCCAGCGTGCACCCCCGGGGCGGATGGACCGGGGAGGTCGTCGCGGGTCGCGTCATCACGGCGGCGCGGTCCCTGAGGGCCGTGGCGGAGCCGTTCCAGGTGCGGATCGACGCGGCCAGCCATCGCCTCCTGCTGTTCGCCCGCCGCTCGGAAAGCGGAACCGTGGCGGAAACCGACGCGCCCTTGACCCTCGACCTCTTGCGGGAGTGGCCGGGCGCGTCCCTTGCGTCCGCGCCTCCGCGTCTGGTCGGCCGGGAGGCGGAACGCCGCCTTCTCGAAGGATATCTGGGACGCCTCGCCGCCGAGGAGCGGGGCGCCTTTCTCCTGGTCGAGGGCGAGGCGGGCATGGGAAAGACGACCCTGTGCCTGGCCGTCGGGGCGGAGGCCGTCCGCCTGGGGATCGACTGGCGGCACTTCCGCTGCGGAGCGCCCGGGCGTGACCTGGCCTCGTTCCTGGCGGAAACGTGCGGGACCGTGATGCCGGAGATGGCCGAACTGGCGCACCGGAACCCCATCGCCCTGCTGATCGACGATCTTCACCTTG
>JADGDA010000424.1 GCA_015228695.1 Alphaproteobacteria bacterium | reverse complement strand
CGAAATCGCCGAGGTGGTCCTGGGGCGTCCGCCGGAGCGGCTGTTGCATCCCGACCACGACGCCCTGGTCGCCAACCCTCCCCTGGTTTCGATCCAGATACCGGCCTACAGGGAGCAGCCGGAGATGTTGAAGGCGACCATGGACTCGGTGGCCGCCCTCGACTATCCGAACTTCGAGGCGCTGGTGATCGTCAACAACACTCCCGACGAGGCCTATTGGCGGCCCATCGAGGCCCATTGCCGCGAGTTGGGGCCGCGGTTCAAGTTCGTGTTCCTGCCCAAGGTGGCCGGCTTCAAGGCCGGGGCCCTCAACGAGGCGATGAAACTCGCCGATCCCAAGGCCGAAATCCTGGCGCTGATCGACGCGGACTATGTCGTGGACCGGTCGTGGCTCAAGGATTTGGTGCCCGCCTTCGCCGATCCCAAGGTGGCTCTGGTGCAGGCGCCCCAGGATCACCGCGACGGTGGCGAGTCGTTGCTCAAGCGGATGATGAATTGGGAGTACGCGGGCTTTTTCGACATCGGGATGATCCAGCGTAACGAGGACGACGCCATCGTCGCCCACGGCACCATGCTGCTGGTGCGGCGTTCGGCCTTCGAGGAAGCGGGGGCCTGGATGACAGATACCATCTGCGAGGACACCGAACTGGGGCTCAGGCTGTTCGAGGCGGGGTATTCGGCGCAGTACACCAACGTCCGTTACGGCTGGGGGGTGCTGCCCGACACCTTCAAGGCCTTCAAGACCCAGCGTCACCGGTGGGCCTACGGCGCCATCCAGATCATCAAGAAACATTGGCGCCACATGCTGCCCGGCATGAGAACCCTGACCTCGGCCCAGAAGGTCCAGTACACCACCGGCTGGTTCTATTGGCTGTCCGACGCCCTGGGGGCGGTGGTGGCGATCCTCAATCTGCTGTGGGTGCCCCTGGTGGTCGCTCTGGACATGATGGTGCCCACCGTGTCCATGACCCTTCCGATCCTGACCGCCTTCGCCGTCAACGTGGCGCACAGCCTGCTTCTGTACCGGGTCCGGGTCCGGGCCACCTTCGCCAATATCGCGGCGGCCTCCATTGCCGCGATGAGCCTGCAACTAACCGTCGCCAAGGCGGTGTTCGACGGGTTCGTCAAGGACGGGCTGCCCTTCAAGCGCACGGAAAAGGGCGGAGCGGCCAAGAAGAAAACGGGCGAGGCGGTCGCGTTGTGGGAGACTCTGCTGGGCGGTCTTCTTCTGCTCGCGGCGCTGGGTCTCCACCTCACCAACGAGGAGGAGATCTTCGAGAAGAATCTGTTCGCGGCGACCCTGGCCATCCAGGCGATCCCGTTCCTCGCCGCCACCGTCATGCGCCTGATCGAACTCACGGCCCCGCGGCGGGCGGACGCCTAGATGGTCCCCCCCCGGCGCTACTACGTCGTCTCCCCCGATTGTGTCGAGGCCGTCGGGTTCGATGATCTGGTGGTGGCGGAAAAAGTGGCCGTGGACGCCGGGGAGGGAACCTTCCTGATGGACACGCGCGGCATGTCCTACCGTCCGGCCCTGGCCAGGGTGGAGGGGGGGATGCTGTGCTACCAGGGGCTCGGGCACATCGATCCCGCCCAGAGTCCGGGGGAAAACCTGATCGAGGGCATCCGCCGGCGGGAACCGGCGATGGTGCGGGCGTTTCTGGCCAAGGGGGCGGACCCCAACGCCATCGATGCCAAGGGCGCGCCGGCCCTCGTCTGGGCGGTGGCCTCGGGGCGGGAGGACGTGGTGCGGATGCTGCTGGCTGCCGGGGCCGACGCCGGCAGGGCCGACCCCGCCGGAGTGACCCCGCTCGCTCTGGCCCTGCGTCAGGGGAAGAGCGAAATCGCCGCGCTCTTGCGGGGATGATAATTCGACGTTGTCAAAACTGGGGCGGGGGCGTATGGATACGGACATAAATCCACACGCGGGTGCGCGTCCGTCCGGGGAGACTCCGGCGCGGCCGATCCGGTGCCGGCTCGGATGAGCTGGCCGACGTCCCGCGGAGGTGCAACCGGAAAAACGTAAGGACGCCCAAATCATGGCTTTGCCAACCTTCACCATGCGCCAGCTCGTCGAAGCCGGCTGCCATTTCGGCCACAATA
>JADGDA010000423.1 GCA_015228695.1 Alphaproteobacteria bacterium | reverse complement strand
GAGGCCGTCGCCTTGTTGCGGGCCAGCGTCGCGCCCACCCGGTCGACCCCGACGAAGACGAACGGGATTTCCAGCATGTCGGACAAATCACGCAGGGTGTTGATCATCTTGTCGCTGCGCACGATGTGGTCGATCTCGTCCACCACCACCGCAAAAGTCGCGTCTTCCGTGTCGGCCATGCTGGCCCGTGCGCCCAATACTTCCAGAGCCTGTTTGTACATTCTCTCATAGCTGTACTGCGGCGTGACATTGAGTGTTTCCAGGATTTCACGCAGCATCCACGCTTCGGTCCATTTCGTCTTGGCGCGCACGAACAAAGCATTGTTCTGCACGGCCCACCACTCGGCTTCCGTGGTCTTACCCAAGCCCGGATCGCCATCCAGCACCAGAATGCAGGCCTCGGCGGCTCCCCGGTCGAGCAGCTCGGACATCCGGGTCAAAAACCGGGTCGTGTTTTTGGTGTTTACATGGACGGATCGCATCGCTAAAATTCCCCCCGTTTTGAGTGTTACTCACGCCACCGCGCGGGTCAGCCCTGCCAGGTTGATCCCGTGCATTTCACACAGCAGCCGGAATTCGTTGGTGCGGGCCTTTCTCCGCACCATCGTCCGGTCCTCCTCATCCACCTCGTCCGGGTGGTCCGCCAGCCACGCCGCCCAGCTCAGATCGTCGCCGAACTTCGGTCGCCCGTTGGCGTTGATCGCCACCGGCGGCGGCAAAGCCAGAGCCTCCATCCGGGCAATCTCGGCATCGGCAATGGCCTGCATGTCCGGGGTCACGTCGTTGGGTGCAGGCTGGTGTTCGATGATCCCCGGCCTGACTTCCGCCAAAACAGTATCGCGATGCTGGTCAAGCCGGTTGAGCCTGCCCGCCAGTCGGGTCTGCTGGGCCTTTTCGACCATCGACACTGGGAAGTACGACGTCTTGTGCGCGTTCCACTTCGCCTCGCAGACGAACCGCCCGTCCAGAAACGATACCGCCACCGACGCGGCGTCGTGAATGTCGTAGGACACCATCACGAATTCACCGTGCAGGGCCTCCAGCTCGGGCGCGAAGTAGGCATTGCCGATCCACGAAACCAGTCCGCGCGCCACCTTGCGCCGCACTGCGGGCCGGAACAGATGGCGGGCTTCCTCGACCGGGATCGGATCAGCTTGCCAACCGCCCTGGATTGCCTGATCCCAGACTTCACCGGGACTCATGTGACGGCGCTTGCCGGTAACCGGGTCGATGGTTTTGGCCAGAGAGGAATGGGGGCGGGCGTTATACTCCGCCTGAGCCGTGTTCAACTCCTGGATGAAATCCGACCAGGGTATCAGCAGCGGCGACGATCCCGTTTCCTTGATGTCCTTGCGGCTGATCTTGAACGCTTTCTGCCGTGCTTCCTTGTCCATGCGCGGGCCGACATAGGCGAGCGAGTTCCGCGCCAGCTTGTGCAGGACCGAGGAATGGAACCGCTCCACCACGCCGCGCGACTGGCTCGACCACGGGACGGAGTTGACCTTGGTGATCGCGAGCCGGGCGCACAGCCCCGTCACGGCGTCATCCCAGGTCTTGTTGTTGGCTCCCGATCCGTTGTCGTAATACAGAATGGCCGGGCAGGTGGCCGAAGTCACCGCATGCCGCAACGCATCCGCCACCGCCTAGGTGTTCTCGGCCAGATCCAGGCTCCACCCCACCCATTTGCGGGTGAAAATGTCCAAAATCACCGTGACTTCCGGCCGCATCGGCCGCCCCGACACCGGGTGCGCCACCTCGCGTTTGAAGGTATGGCCGTCGCCGATGAACGCCGCGCCGGGCCATAGTTTGGACACATCGCGGGCGCGGAAAGCCTTGAACGCCCGCAGCGCCCGCAGCCCCATGCGGCCCATGTTGCGGGAGACGGCATCCATGCTTTTCACCAGCCGCCGCGCCTGGTCATAACTGGGCTTGGCCACGTCGGTGGGCCAATTTTTATCGTCAAGAACTTCGGCGATGCCCGGCTGGGTCGGGCGCTGGTACAGGGTTATGAAAGCAGAGGCCCAGACCGGGATATCGGCCTCCGGCACCGCCTTCGGAGCCAGGGCGGCAGGAGAACTGGCGGCGGTGCGGTCCCCGATCCACCGATACAGCGA
>JADGDA010000422.1 GCA_015228695.1 Alphaproteobacteria bacterium | reverse complement strand
TGGGCTTCGGACTCGTCGTATTCCGGGTCCTTGAAGGCGATCGAATAGGTCTTCAGGTGGCCTTGATCCTGCCGTTCCAGGAGGGCCGCGATCGCCGAGGAGTCGATCCCGCCGGACAGATAGGAACCGACCGTCACGTCGGCCATCTTCTGCCGCCGGACCGACCGGTCCAGTTCGTCCCGGAACATCTCGGCATAGTCCGCGTCCGAGGGAAGCTCGATCGGGTCCGGGGACGGAACGACCGGCCATTCCCAGTAGCGCCGGACCCGGATGCCGTCGGGCGTCGCCTCCACGAACGAGGCGGGCGGGACCTGACGGATTCCGGCGAAGGCCGTGCGCTCGCCCGCGACGGTCCAGAACCGCAGCGTCTGCAACAGGGCCAGGCGATCCAGGGCGAGGCCCGGCCGGGTCGCGGCCAGCGCCTTGATTTCCGACCCGAAGCGGACTTCGTCGCCATCCTGGCTCCAGAACAGGGGACGGATGCCGAAACGGTCGCGGGCGAGGAGCAGCCGTTGGCTCCGGCCATCCCAGATCGCGATGGCGAACTGCCCGTTGATCCGGGCGAACATGGCCTCGCCCTCGGTCCGGTACAGCCACAGCAGCGTCTCCACCTCGGAACGGGTCTGGAAACGGACGCCCCGCCGTTCCAGGTCCGCGCGCAAGTCCAGGTAGTTGAAGATTTCCCCGTTGAACACGATGCCGACGCGGTGATCCTCGGAGACGGCGGGTTGCAGGCCGCCTTCCAGGTCGTTGATCGACAGACGCGCCGAGCCCAGCGCCGCCGCTCCGTCCAGGTAGGCCCCGAACTGGTCGGGACCCCGGTGGCGGATGACGCTCAGCATGGCGACCAGGGCGTCCAGATCGGCCGGTTTGTTGCCGTGGGCGAACCCGACGATGCCACACATGACCGTCTCAACCCTCGCGGGGGGTGGTGCGGTACCGCCCGAATTGAATGATGTCGTGCGGGCGGTCCCCTCGGGCCGCCTCCGGCAGTCCCTCGGCCCAGATCCGTTCCAGATCACGCGGGCCGAGTCCGAGGCGGTGGTAGTGGCCCAAGGTGCCGAAATCCTCGCCCCCGACCTGGGCCCGGCGCTTGCTCTTGCCGATATGGGCGCGGGTCTCCCCGTCCAGGAGCGGGCCGTTGATGTGGAGCTTGGCATCGGGCGCCGCCAACGCCTCGCCGGGAAGGGCCATGTAGCCCCGCGCCACCAGCGCATAGGGCTGAATCACGTCGAGCCCGAACGCGGAAAACACCCCGACCTCGCGGTCCCCGGCATCGAGCCCACGGACGAAGAAACGCCGCCGCTTTTCCAGCCCGACGCGCGGTTGCGGGTAATAGACCGTCCCTTCCACGATCTCCTCGTGGTAATCGCACATGAACTCGTTCATCAGGTCTCCGGTCAGGACCGCCACCTTCATGCCGGGGAACAGGGCGCGGATGTCCTGGGCCAGGAACAGATTCACGGTCGCGCAGTGAACGTTGAAGTCCCTCCAGTCCTGGCACAGGGCCACCGCCGCCCGGACGGCGGACCCGACCGCCGACGGCGGGCGGGCGCTGAAGCGCAGCGGCAGGCGAAGGGCCTCCGCGACCGCCACGGCGCTGCGGACGTCGTCCGACACGCTGGGCAATTCCGCCGGGGACGCCCCCCGCAGGTGGAGACCGACATCCCGGTCGTTCAGATACGAAAACGTGACGCCGACGGCATTCGGGAGAAACCGCGCCGCGAGGGAGGCGACGACCGAACTGTCCAGCCCCCCCGAAAGACAGACGACGTGAACGTCGTGACCGCCGTTCCGGGCGAGGTCCGCAAAGCCCTTTTCAAGGGTGGCGCGGACCTCGCGCTGGAAATCCGCCAAGGACAGGTCCGCCCGCGCGGGAAGGGACGACAGTTCCTCGCCCCCCACCACCGTGGCGGCCGCGCCGTCCGTCAGCCTGACCACATGTCCCGGCGGGCACGAGCAAAGATCGTCGAGGCGCACGCCCGCTTCGGCGGCGGTGGCGATGCGGTCCGCCACCACCACGGCCCCGTCGCTCCTCCGCCGCCCATGGGAAAGCTTGAAAACGCCCAGGGGATCGCGGGCAAGAAAAAGGTCCCGGCCGCGCGTCCAGGCCAT
>JADGDA010000421.1 GCA_015228695.1 Alphaproteobacteria bacterium | reverse complement strand
GTGGTCGCCGCGAATCTGGGCGTTCTGGGGCTTTTCAAGTACCACGGCTTTTTCCTCTCCTCGCTGAGCGACCTCCTGAACGCGCTGGGTCTCGGACGGGACCTGCCGTTCCTGGAGATCGTGCTGCCCATCGGAATCTCGTTCTTCACCTTCCACGGCATCTCCTACGTGGTGGACGTTTATCGCGGCCGGATCGAGGCCTGCCGGTCGTTTCCGGACATCCTGCTCTACATCTCGTTCTTCCCCCAGTTGGTGGCGGGACCGATCGTGCGGGCGCATTTCTTCCTGCCGCAGTTGCGGACCCCCCCCGACCCGAACGGAGCGGCATCGGCCGGAGCGTTCCTGCTGATCGTCCTCGGCCTGTTCAAAAAGGTGGTCGTTGCCAACTATCTGGCGACCGAGCTGGTGGACCCGGTGTTCACGGACCCCAGCTATTACGGGCCGGTGGACCTGATCCTCGCGGCCTATGGCTACGCGATCCAGATTTATTGCGATTTCAGCGCCTATACCGACATCGCGACCGGCGTCGCGGCGCTGCTGGGCTACCGGTTCCCGCCCAACTTCAACCAGCCCTACCGGTCGCGGAGCCTGCGCGAGTTCTGGACCCGCTGGCACATCTCCCTGTCGAGCTGGCTGCGGGAGTACCTCTACATCCCCCTCGGCGGCAACCGGCAGGGGGCGGGGAAGACCCTGCGCAATCTGTTCCTGACCATGCTCCTCGGCGGACTCTGGCACGGGGCCGCCTGGAACTTCGTCTGCTGGGGGGCCCTGCACGGCGCGGGGCTGGTCGTCGAGCGGGTCTTTGGAAAGGTTTCGGGGACCGTCTTGTTCCGCCACCCGGCGCTGGCGGTGTTCGCGGTGTTCCACTTCGTCTGCCTCGCCTGGATTTTCTTCCGCGCCCCGGACGTGGCCACCGCCTGGACCTATCTCGGATCGCTCGCCAACGTCGAGGTCGGGGCGCGCCTGGCCTCCCCCTTCGTCCTGTTCCTGCTCGCCCTGGGAGCCGCCTCCCAGGCCTTGCCCGAAAGCCTGTTCCCCCACGTCGAAGCCCGCCTCGCCCGGCTCCCCGCGCCGGCCCAAGGCGCGATGCTCGGCGTCATGATCTTCCTGATCGACGCCCTGGGACCGGAAGGCGTCGCCCCGTTTATCTATTTTCAGTTCTGATACCGGCGCGCACAATGTCTGACACATCATCCAACGTGCGCGCCGACATCAAGCGGCCATTGAGGCCGCGGCCAAGCGGCCGGACGGCCGCGCCCGGCGAGGGAAATACGGCGAGTCGATTTATCGGCTCGCCGGTATGAGAGGAGACTTCCTTGAGCGTCCACCAACCCCTGCGCAAGACCATGGCGGCGGTGGCGGCGGCCACGGTGGTTCTTTCCCTGCTCGGAGGCGACGCGCTGGTCCGCTGGAGCAACAATCTGCCCCCCGGACCGGTCACCGACGGGGTGGCGCGGGCCGCCGGTGCGTGGAGCGGGCTGGTCGCGCCCCTGGGCGGCCCCGCGCTGGCCGGGGCCGTGCACGACGGGCTGGAGCGGATCAGGACTTCTTTCCGCCCAGACCCAGGAGTTTGAGCAGTCTCTGGCCCAGGGACGGCGGCGTCGGGACCTCCACGCGCGGGCGCTTTCCGCGCGGAGGCGGGGGTGCCGCTCCTCGGGAGGAGGGTTTGGCGGGGGCCGCGTTTGTGTTGTTGTGGGTATAAAAGTTCCGGAATTTCCCGTCTTCGGAGACGGAATAATAGGCGATCCGCTTGAGGGAGGGGTCTTTCTGGCAGCGCCGGGCCGCATCGGCCTGCGCTTCCTCCTTGGTCGTGATGTGGGCCGCGTAGTCGAGCTTTCCCTCCCGCAGCGCCTGCCCGTCCTTGCAGCTATAGACTTCCGTGGTCATCCCGCCGTCCCTCTCCCGCTCTCATACCAACGGTCATAAAGAATGACCGCTGGGGCTCCCTCAACCGCCGGGCGGGCGCGTCCGCGCCCTTGGCTTTCGGCGCAAGAGCGCCGGTATCAGCGTCCCTCCCGATACCACGCCAGCACCAGACTGCCTAGAACCAACGGGAGGATCAGCCAGGACGGTGCCAGGGGAATCTGTTCGACGCCGATGACCTGATAGTCCCCGTTG
>JADGDA010000420.1 GCA_015228695.1 Alphaproteobacteria bacterium | reverse complement strand
CGGCTGCGCCGCGCCGTCGCCCTGGTCGCCGGGCGGGCGCGCACCGAGGCCTCGGGCGGGGTGACCCTGGACACCATCCGGGATATCGCGGAAACGGGGGTGGACTTCATTTCCGTGGGACGCATCACCCAGTCCGCGCCGTCCGTGGACATCGGCCTCGATTGGAGCACCACCTGACATGCCGTTCCACGACATCCTGATCATCGGCAGCGGGGCGGCGGGACTGACGCTGGCGTTGCGGACGGTGTCCACCGCGCGCGTCGCCATCCTGTCGAAGGGCGATCTCAAGGAAGGCAACACCTATTACGCCCAGGGAGGCATCGCCGCCGTTCTCGACAACACCGACAGCATCGATTCCCACGTCGCAGACACGCTGGACGCCGGGGCCGGGCTGTGCGACCGGCAGGTGGTCCGCTTCGTCGCCGAGAACGCGGCGACGTCCATCCGCCAACTGGTGGACTACGGGGTGCCGTTCACCCGCGCCGACGTGCCCGCCCACGGCACCGAATACCACCTGACCTGCGAGGGGGGGCACAGCCACCGCCGGATCATCCACGCCGCCGACGCGACCGGAAAAGCCGTCGAAAGCACCCTGGAGGAGCAGGTGCGGGCGACGGCGACCGATCTGTACGAACATCACATCGTGATCGACCTGATCCGCGCCCCCGGCCGGGACGGACGCCCCGGCCGGTGCGTCGGGGCCTACGCCCTCGACCTCAAGAGCGGAAAGGTGCGGGTGTTCCGCGCCCGCGCCGTCGTCCTGGCCTCCGGCGGGGCCAGCAAGGTCTATCTTTACACCACCAATCCCGACGGCAGCACCGGCGACGGCGTCGCCATGGCCTGGCGGGCCGGGTGCCGCGTCGCCAACATGGAGTTCAGCCAGTTCCACCCGACCTGCCTCTATCATCCCCAGGCCAAGTCGTTCCTGATCACCGAGGCCGTGCGCGGGGAGGGTGGGCGGCTGCTGCTGCCCAACGGGCAACGCTTCATGGACGGTTTCGATCCCCGTGGCGAACTGGCCCCCCGCGACATCGTCGCCCGCGCCATCGACCACGAGATGAAGCGGCTGGGCGTCGAGTGCGTCTACCTGGACATCAGCCATAAGCCCGCCGATTTCGTCCGCGAGCATTTCCCCACCATCCATGCCTCCCTCATGGACTATGGCCTCGACATCACGAAGGAGCCGATTCCGGTGGTGCCGGCGGCGCATTACAGTTGCGGCGGGGTCATGACCGATCTGCGCGGACGCACCGACGTGCCGGGGCTCTACGCCGTCGGCGAGGTCGCCTTCACCGGCCTGCACGGAGCCAACCGCATGGCCAGCAACTCGCTGCTGGAGTGCCTCGTGTTCGCCTCGTCCGCCGCCGCCGACATCCTGACCCGCCTGTCCGACATTCCCGAGCCGGAGCGCCTGCCCCCCTGGGACGAAAGCTGGGTCACCGATTCCGACGAGGAGGTCGTGGTCTCCCACAACTGGGACGAGTTGCGGCGGTTTATGTGGGACTACGTCGGGATCGTCCGTTCGACCAAGCGGCTGGAACGGGCGCGCCGGCGCGTGGACCTGCTGCTTTCGGAAATCGGGGAATATTACCGCAGTTTCCGCGTCACCAACGATCTGATCGAGTTGCGCAACCTCGCGGTGGTCGCCCGCCCGATCATCCTGTCCGCCCTGGAGCGCAAGGAAAGCCGGGGACTGCACTACACCCTGGACTTCCCCGAGCCGGACCCCATCGCCGCACCCCAGAACACGATCCTGGTCCCCGCCAACTTCACCGCCCGCCCAAGGGATTAATGCACCCGGGGAGCGCCGATGTGACATCCCCCTTCACCGTTCTCATTCTTGGTGGCACGGCCGAGGGCCGCGCGTTGGCCCGGGCCCTGGACGCCGTGCCGGACCTGCGGGTCGTCAGTTCCCTCGCCGGGCGGGTCGCCGACCCGAAACGGCCGCCGGGGGAGGTGCGGATCGGCGGTTTCGGTGGGGCGGAAGGTCTGGCGGCCTATCTGCGTGGGCAAGATGTTTCAGCGGTCGTCGACGCCACTCATCCTTTTGCCGCCACGATGGGACAAAACGCCGTCCGGGGATGCGCCGCCGCCGAAGTGCCCCTGCTGCGGCTGGAGCG
>JADGDA010000041.1 GCA_015228695.1 Alphaproteobacteria bacterium | reverse complement strand
GGCGGGGGATTGCCCTCGCCTGGGGGATGGGGGTGTTTTCGTCGCCCCGCGTTTGGTGCCGGGGGGCGCCGGATGGGGCGTCCGTCGTGTGGGTGAGTCCGTTGTGCGGACGAGTGTGGCGTGCGGACGAATGTGGCGTGGGACGTCGCGGGGTGCCGGCCCAAGTCCGCATGGGGTTGTGTTCTGGTCGTGCCGGATGGCATGTCCGGAGTCGGAAGATGGGCCGGCGGCCGTCAACTGAACTGAAAAACGGCGCGTCAACGAGCAGGGAGAATAGATTATGGCCAAGCCGATGCCGATTACTCCTAACCTTGATCAACTGGAGAGCGGCCCGTGGCCGAGCTTCGTCACCGGACTGAAGCGGCTCGCGCAGTCCGAGGACAAGCACTATTCCACCATGATGAAGGATCTGCTGGGGCAGCTTGAGCTGTCCTACAAGACCCGCAAGGGCTTCTGGAAGGGCGGGTTGGTCGGCGTGTTCGGTTACGGCGGCGGCGTCATTCCCCGCTTCTCCGAGGTTGCGGATCAGTTCCCCGGCTGCCGCGAGTTCCATACCCTGCGCATCATGCCGCCGGCCGGCATGCATTACGACACCAAGACCCTGCGCGCTCTGTGCGACATCTGGGAGCGTCACGGGTCGGGTCTGATCGCCCTGCACGGCCAGTCCGGCGACATCATGTTCCAGGGCGCCGACACCGAGCATGTCCAGGCGGCCTTCGACGAGTTCAACGAGTTCGGCTTCGATCTGGGCGGGGCCGGCGCTGCGGTGCGGACCTCCATGTCGTGCGTCGGCGCGGCGCGGTGCGAGAATTCGTGCTACGACGAGGCCAAGGCCATGCGCAAGATGGTCAACGCCGTCCTCGACGACATGCACCGTCCCTCGCTCCCCTACAAGTTCAAGTTCAAGTTCTCCGGCTGCGCCAACGACTGCGTCAACGCCACCCACCGGTCCGACATGGCCCTTCTCGGCACGTGGCGGGGCGACATGCAGGTCGATCAGGCCGAGGTCAAGAAATACATCGCCAAGAACGGACGCAAGTGGGCGATCGATCAGGTCGTTACCCTGTGCCCGACCAACGCGCTGTCCCTGAACGACGACGATACCCTGGCCGTTGACAACCGGAGCTGCGTGCGGTGCATGCACTGCCTCAACGTAATGACCAAGGCCCTTCAGCCCGGCAAAGAGCGCGGCCTGACCATCCTGGTCGGCGGCAAGGCCACCCTGAAGATCGGCGCTCAGATGGGCACCGTCGTGGTTCCCTTCATGCGCATGGAGACCGAGGAGGATTACGACAAGCTCGTGGAACTGGGCCAGACCATCCTGGACTTCTTTGCCGACAACGCCCTTGAGCACGAGCGCACGGGCGAGATGATCGACCGCATCGGTCTGGTCAACTTCCTTGAGGCGGTCGGTCTCGATCTGGATCCGAACATGGTCAACCATCCGCGCACGTGCAGCTATGTGCGCATGGACGACTGGGATGAGGAAGTCGCGAAGTGGAACGCCCGCAAGTCGGGCGCCAAGGCCGCGGCCGAGTAGTATCTCGTCGATTGTGACGCCTTGGCATGGCGGCGCTTTACCCTTCGGGGAGCGTCGCCACGGGGAATATCGTTAGACATCTTGGAGGCCATGATGGCGGAGTTGCGTCGTCCTACGGAAAGCGGTGTGCCGGACCCGATGAAGTTCATGCATCCGGTCCTGAAGAAGAACTACGGGAATTGGCTTTGGCATGACCGCCCGCGTCCGGGCGTGCTGCATCACGTGGCGAAGAGCGGGGATCAGGTCTGGACCGTGAGGGCCGGAACGGCGCGGCAGTTGGATGTCTACACCATCCGCAAACTGTGCGACATCGCCGACCAGTTCGCCGAGGGGCATGTCCGCTTCACCACCCGCGCGAACATCGAATACATGGTCGGCTCCGAGAGCAAGGTGAAGCCGCTCGTGGAGAAGCTGGAGGCGGAGGGCTTCCCCGTCGGCGGCACCGGCAATTCCGTGGCGATGATCTCCCACACCCAGGGCTGGCTGCACTGCGACATTCCCGGCACCGACGCCTCGGGCGTGGTCAAGGCGTTGATGGACGTCCTGTACCACGAGTTCAAGAACGAGGAGATGCCGAACCGGGTGAAGATCACCACCTCCTGCTGCCAGATCAACTGCGGCGGCCAGGGCGACATCGCCATCAACGTCCAGCACACCAAGCCGCCGAAGATCAATCACGATCTGGTTTCCAACGTCTGCGAGCGCCCGGCCGTCGTGGCCCGTTGCCCGGTCGCGGCGATCCGTCCGGCCATGGTCAACGGCAAGCCGAGCCTTGAGGTGGACGAGAAGAAGTGCATGTGCTGCGGCGCCTGCTTCCCGCCGTGCCCCCCGATGCAGATCAACGATCCGGTGAACAGCAAGCTTGCCATCTGGGTCGGCGGCAAGCACAGTTCCACCCGTTCGAAGCCGACCTTCCACAAGCTCGTGGTCGCCGGTCTGCCCAACAACGCTCCGCGTTGGCCGGAAGTGGCCGAGGTCGTGCTGAACATCCTCAAGGTCTACAAGGCCGACGGCCGCCCCTGGGAGCGCATGGGCGAGTGGATCGAGCGCATCGGCTGGCCCCGGTTCTTCGAGATGACCGGCCTGCCGTTCACCAAGTTCCATATCGAGAGCTGGCGTGGCGGGCGCAGTTCCCTCAACGCATCCTCTCAAGTGCGGCTGGGTTGATCGGGGCCGGAGGGAGTTCGCCATGAAGTTCGGCATACTGGTCAACGAGGGACCGTATAACCACCAGGCTTCGGACTCGGCCTACATGTTCGCCAAGGCCGCTCTGGCAAAGGGCCACGAGATCTATCGCGTGTTCTTTTACTATGACGGCGTGAACAACGCGAACAAGCTGTCCGAGCCGCCCTCCGACGACCGCAACGTGATCAAGCGGTGGTCGGAGCTGGCCAAGGAGCATAAGCTCGATCTCGTCGTCTGCGTCGCCGCGGCCCTGCGCCGTGGGATCAAGGACGAGCTTCTGGCCGAGGGCTTTCGGATTTCCGGACTCGGTCAGTTGATCGAGTCCGGCATTCAGTGCGACCGCCAAGTCGTCTTCGGGGATTAAGGGGGAGAGCATGCCGGGAATCGATGAACCCGATTACGATAGCGGCGTCGTCAAGAAGTTCATGTACGTCAATCGGAAGGCTCCGTTCGGGACCATCTACGCCCTTGAGGTTCTGGAGATGGTGCTGATCTCGGCGGCCTTCGAGCAGGACGTGCATCTGGCCTTCGTGGACGACGGCGTCTACCAGATCAAGAAGGGCCAGGACACCAAGGGCATCGGGATGAAAAGCTTTCTGCCGACCTATCGGGCGCTGGAAGGCTATGACATCGAGAAGCTGTACGTCGAGAAGGAATCGCTGGAGGAACGTGGGCTGACGGCCGACGATCTGGTGGTCCCGGTCGAGGTGATCGATCGCGCGGCCATGGCCGAGCTGATCGATTCCATGGACGTCGTCCTGAGCGGTTGAGGGGAATGACGATGCTGCATACGGTGAACAAGTCGCCCTTCGAGCGTAACGCGCTCGACGCCTGTCTGGCGCGGGCCGTCAAGGGAAGCGCCATCCTGCTGTACGAGGATGCCGTCTACGCCGCGACCAAGGGGGCCAGCACCGCGCAACGGGTCGGCCAAGCGGCCAAGGATCACAAGGTCTATGTCCTGGGTCCCGATTTGCTGGCGCGGGGATTCAACGAGGGTCAGGTGCTGGACGGCATCACGGTCGTCGACTACGACGGTTTCGTCGATCTGGTGGCCGAGCTTGGAACGGTCAACGCGTGGCTGTGACGCGGTCCGTCTGTTTGTAGAGAGCGCTTAATAGGAGATACATATGCCGGCCTACGAATTGAATGGGAAGACCTACGAGCACGACGAGGAAGGCTATCTCCTCGACGTGAATCAGTGGAACGAAGAACTCGCCGCCATTCTGGCCAAGGGAGAGAATCTTCCGCTCACTTCCGAGCATTGGGAAGTCATTGGTTTTCTGCGCGAATACTACAACGAGTACCAGATCGCTCCTGCGGTCCGCGTTCTGACCAAGGCGATTGCCAAGAAGTTCGGCCCCGACAAGGGCAACAACAAGTATCTTTATGAGTTGTTCCCCTACGGCCCCGGCAAGCAGGCGTGCAAGATCGCCGGCCTTCCGAAGCCGACCGGCTGCATCTGACTTGGCCGGGTGGGCGGGGTCCGGTTCCCGCCCACCCAGCTTCGCGTGAGGAAAGCCCGCTCGTTTCGAACAGTGAAGGCTGTGGCGTCATGTCGGTCGTGACGAATATTTATGCGGTTCTTTTTTATGTGGCGACGCTGGTCCTCGTTCTCGGGGTCGGCGCGAAGGTCGCGTCCTATGCGCGCACTCCCGCGCCGCTCAAGATTCCGACCATGCCCGCTCCCTTGACCAAGGCGGGGGCGGCCTTCCGGGTCGGGCGCGAGGTGGTGATTTTCGAAAGCCTGTTCCGCTCCGACAAGTGGCTCTGGCTGTTCGCCGCCATGTTTCATTTTGGGCTGTTGCTCGTTCTCCTGCGCCATGCCCGTTATTTCGTTTCCTCGGACTTCGAGCCCCTGTGGACGTTGATCGTCCTGGTGCAGCCCTTCGGCAAGTACGCCGCGTTCGCCATGGTCGCGGGTCTCCTCGCCCTGCTCGGCCGGCGGTTCGTCCTGGCGCGGGTCCGCTATATCACCCAGCCCTCCGATGTCCTGATGCTCCTTCTTCTCCTGGGAATCGGCGTCACGGGGGCGTGCATGACCTTTGTCACCCACACCGACGTCGTCGGGGTGAAGTCGTTCTTCATGGGGCTGATGACGCTCCGTTGGCAGCCGCTGCCGGCCGACCCGATTCTTCTGGTCCATCTGGCCTGCGTGGCGGTGTTGATGATGGTGTTTCCGATTTCCAAACTTCTGCATGTGCCGGGCATCTTCTTCAGCCCGACCCGCAATCAGGCGGACGATTCCCGCGAGCGCCGCCACTTGGCGCCCTGGGCCGTGCGCATGGATGCGGAGCGGACGAACTAGACGGGCCTCAAGCGCTAAGGAAACATGAGACATGGCTGATTTCCAGATCCCTGTGCTGAGCGACGAACCGGCCGAGTTCGTTCCGGAATTGCAGCCGGGGACGATGGCGCATCTGCGGCCGTTCGTGGCCAAGCCCGATCACAACGTCCCGCTCGGGTTCCCCGGCGAGTTGGTGGACGACTGGAAGGACAAGGCGATCGGGAGGATGGGCGACCTTCTGAACCGCTACCGGAGCCTGCGGGTCTATCTGGACAGTTGCGTCAAGTGCGGTTCCTGCGCGGACAAGTGCCACTACTTCCTCGGCACCAACGACCCGAAGAACATGCCTGTCGCGCGGCAGGACCTGCTGCGCAGCGTCTATCGCCGCTATTTCACGACGAGCGGGAAGCTGTTCGGTCCGCTGGTCGGCGCGCGGGATCTGACCCAGGAGGTTCTGGAGGAGTGGTACACCTACTTCCACCAGTGTTCCCAGTGCCGCCGCTGTTCCGTGTTCTGCCCCTATGGGATCGACACCGCCGAAATCTCCATGGCTGCGCGCGACATCATGGACCACGTCGGCTATGGGATGAAGTACTGCAACGAGATCATCACCAAGGTCCATAAGATCGGCAACAACCTGGGGCTTCCCGGGCCGGCGCTTCAGGACACCCTGGACGGGCTGGAGGAGGACGTCAAGGACGGCACCGGCCACGACGTCAAGTTCCCCATGGACGTCAAGGGGGCCGAGGTTCTTCTGGTCACCCCGTCGGCCGACTTCTTCGCCGAACCCCACGTGGACGGGCTGATCGGGTACGCCAAGGTGTTCCATCAGGCGGGGGTGAGCTGGACGGTCAGCTCCTATGCCTCCGAGGCGGGCAACTTCGGCATGTTCATCGGCTCCTACGAGCAGATGTTCAAGATTTCCAACCGCATCCGCAAGGCGGCCCTGGAGCTTGGGGTGAAGCGGATCGTGTTCGGCGAATGCGGCCATGCTTGGCGCGTCGCCTACAGTTTCCTGAACACCTACGCGGGGCCGTGGGATTTCCTCGATCCCCGCTACCCGGTGCCCCAGCACATCCTCGAATTCACCAACGATCTGATCCGGAACGGCGGCATCCGGTTGGACAAGGACGCCAACAGCGGCATGGTGCTGACGGTCCACGACTCGTGCAACGTGGCGCGGGCCTCGCGCATGGGCAACGTTCCGGGGGGGCAATTCTCCGTTCCCCGCGACGTGATCCGGGCCTGCGTGCCGAAGTTCGTGGACATGCACCCCGACACCATTCATGACAAGACCTTCTGCTGTGGCGGCGGCGGCGGCCTTCTGACCGACGATCTCATGGAACTGCGCGTCAAGGGCGCGAAGCCCCGGATGGAGGCGTTGAAGCAGGTCATCGAGCAGCAGGGCGTGACCCACATGGCCGCCATGTGCGCGATCTGCAAGAGCCAGTTCACGAAGGTGCTGCCGTATTACGGCATGAAGATGGACATGATCGTTTCGGTCCATGGGTTGGTCAGCAACGCGATCCAGTTGGGGGTCAACAAGGACTGACGGGATTGGGAGACGACGGCCGGGGCGCGGGACCGCATGGGCTGCGGATTGCGAGACGGATCATAGGGAAGTGCTTGGTGTCCTGCCCGTAGACGACAGTCTTGCGGACACTGGAATCGGGGCGCGAGAGCCACAAGGGAGAGGTAACGATGAGCGATAGCGCATTTACGTTTCGCCGTTTCAAGGACGGAGACGCAGGGCCCGTGCGCCCGAAGGAGCAGATTGTCGTTTCAAGCTACTCCCACAAGTGCCCCACGTATGTGCATCGCACCCCTCCGTGTCAGGCGAGCTGCCCCTCCGGCCACGAGATCCGCGGATGGCTGTCGATCGTGCGTGGCCTCGACAAGCCCGCCGGCGGCATGGCCTGGGAGGAGTACGCATTTCAGCGGATGACCAAGTCGAATCCATTTCCCGCGATCATGGGCCGGGTCTGCCCCGCTCCCTGCCAGGACGGCTGCAACCGGAATGAGCTGGACGAGCACGTCGGGATCAATTCCATCGAGCAGTACATCGGCGACTGGGCGCTGAAGAACAACATGACCTTCCCGAAGCCCGAGAAGGAGACCGGGAAAAAGGTCGCGATCGTCGGCGGCGGCCCCGCCGGTCTGGCGGCGGCCTACTTCCTGCGCAAGCGCGGGCATGCCTGCACCATTTTCGACTCCTACCCCTCCCTCGGCGGAATGATGCGGTTCGGCATCCCCGGCTATCGCGTGCCCAAGGACGTCCTCGACAAGGAAATCCAGCGCATTCTCGACATGGGCGTCGAGACGCGGCTGAACACCCAGGTCGGCGTGGACGTCAGTCTCGCCCAGCTTGAGAAGGATTTCGACGCGGTGTTCTGGGGTATCGGCGCCCAGGCCGGGAAGTCGCTGCCGATTCCCGGCGGCGAGGCTCCCAACTGCGTCAGCGGCATCGCCTTCCTCCGCGCCTTCAACGAGGGCCGTCTGAAGCACCTGAACGGTCGGGTTCTGGTCATCGGCGGCGGCGATACGGCCATGGACGTGGCTGCGGTGGCCCGCCGCATCGGCCATATCAACCACGTCTCCGAGAAGGATCATCCGGACGCCGTCATCCTCGGTCATACCGTGCATGACGTCGCCTCCGTCGCCCGCCGCGAGGGGGCCGACGTCTGGATCGTCTACCGCCGTCCCATCAACAAGATGCCCGCCACCAAGCACGAACTGGACGCGGTGCAGCAGGAAGGCGTGGTCATCAAGGAGAGCTTGGTTCCGCTGGAGGTCATCCGTGGGGAAGACGGTCGCGCCACGGCGCTGCGGGTGGTCCCGGTCGATTGGGACGGCAACAACATGTTCCAGCGTGACAGCGAGGCCTACAACATCGACTGCTCGCTGATCGTGTCGGCGACCGGCCAGGGCGGCGACTTCACGGGCATCGAGGAGTTGGACAACGGCTGGGGCCTGATCAACGCCGACAAGTTCTATCGCGCCTCGGCGAAGAAGGGGCATTTCGTCGGCGGCGATGTGGTCAAGCCGCACCTTCTGACCACCGCCATCGGTCACGCCCGCATCGCCGTGGAGAGCATGGAGCACCACTTCGCGGGCAACTCCGAGATGAAGCGGCCCAAGGTGGACGTGAATCACTTCAATCTGCTGGCAGAGCTGTCCACGCGCAATCTGACGCCCGAGCGCTTCCAGGGCGGCGAGACCTGGGGCACCAGCAGCGCGAAGTTCGCGGTGCACAATTTCGAGGACCGCGCGTCCAATGAAATCGTCACCCACGACAAGATGTTCCTCGGCCATTTCCAGCAGGAGGCGATGAACCGCCGCAAGGAGGTTCACATTTCCGCCGACAGCGTTCTCAGCAACTTCAGCGAACGCTTTACGGGTCTGGACGAGACGAGCGCCAAGGCGGAGGCCTCCCGCTGCATGAGCTGCGGCCTGTGCTTCGAGTGCGACGAATGTCTGGTGTTCTGTCCGCAGGTGGCCGTTCTGCGCGTTCCCAAGGCCGAGAAGGCGATGGGCCGCTATGTGACCACCGATTACGCCAAGTGCATCGGTTGCCACATCTGCATGGATGTTTGCCCGACGGGTTACATTCAGATGGGCATGGGCGAGGAGTAGAAGCGGCAATGACCGGTTTGCGCCTAGTTCTGGTGATGGTGGTGGCGGCGCTGTTCGGCGTCCTCCCCGCCCTTGCCGGCGACGGCCCTTTCCCGACCATCCCCAAGGGCAAGGGCGGGAAGTGCGTCGAGGACACCCAGTTCATGCGGCGCAACCACATGGACCTGCTGAAGCACCAGCGCGATGAAACCATGCGCGAGGGCATCCGCACCACGGAACACGGCTTGCAGGGATGCATTTCGTGCCACGCGGTGCAGGGGGCGGACGGCAAGCCGGTGACGATCAAGAGCGAAGAGCATTTTTGCAATGCCTGCCATTCCTACGCGGGCGTCTCTCCGGACTGTTTTGCCTGCCACGCGTCCGTGCCGCCCGTGGGCGCATCCCCCCCTGGCGCGGTGCATGGTCAGGGGCCGACTCCATGATGGAGGGAATTTGACGTCATGAGCGAGAACCACTCCTCGGACCTCGCCACGGACAGGGCTCACGCCGTGGATCGTGCCGGCTCCTGCGGATGCTCCGGGGATTCCGGGGTCAGCCGGCGGGGCTTCGTCGCCGGGGCGGGAACCCTGGTCACCATGACCCTGGCAACGGGCGTCGTCCTGATCGCTCCGGCCCAATCGAAACCGGTCGATGAGCCGGCGAGTCCCGACGTCCGCTGGGGCCTTCTCGTCGACACCTCGAAATGCGAGGCCGGGTGTTCGGCTTGCGTCGATGCCTGCCGCGAGGAACAGGGCTGGGAGGGGCATGGGCGGCCGGAGCAGAATCCCCAGTGGATCCGCAAGGTCGACCTGAAGGAAACCGCGACCGGGCGGACCTTCTCCCTTCCCGTCATGTGCCAGCACTGCACCCATCCCCCGTGCGTCGACGTCTGCCCCACCGGAGCCTCGTTCAAGCGCGCCGACGGGATCGTGCTGGTCGATCGCCATATCTGCATCGGCTGCCGTTACTGCATGATGGCCTGCCCCTACAAGGCGCGCTCGTTCGTGCACGAGGACATCGAGAACCAGAAGCCCCACATGCCGCGCGGCAAGGGATGCGTCGAGGCGTGCACCCTGTGCGTCCACCGGATCGACGCCGGCGGCGTGCCGGCCTGCGTGGAAAAGTGCGGGGGCGCGGGAACCGGGGCGATGCTGTTCGGCGATCTCAATGATCCGAACGCCGAGATTTCCAAGCGCATCGCGACCTATGCCACGACCCAGATCCGGCCGGACCTCAAGTTGAATCCGGGCGTCTTCTATCAAGGCCTGTGAACCAAGCGAGCCAAAAGCAATGAGCGCCACAACCAAGATCGTCTATCGAGAGCTGGATGGCCACAGTCCCCACTTTTGGCGGGTTCTCGGGGGCGTCGCCCTGTTCGTCCTCGCCGGGCTCATGTCGGCCTTCTACATGGAGCACCACGGCCACCACGTCACGGGCATGACCAACCAGGTCGTCTGGGGCATGCCGCATGTGTTCGCGGTCTTCCTGATCGTCGCCGCGTCCGGCGCGCTGAACATCGCCTCCATCGGGTCGGTGTTCGAACGGGGGCTCTACAAGCCCCTGGCGCGGCTGTCCGGGCTTTTGGCGCTGTGTCTTCTGGCGGGCGGGCTGACCGTGCTGCTGCTCGATCTCGGGCGGGCCGACCGTCTGATCGTGGCGATGACGCATTATAACTTCAGGTCGATTTTCGCCTGGAACGTCCTGCTCTATTCCGGGTTCTTCGGCATCGTCGCCGCCTATCTCTGGACGATGATGAGCCGCCACGGCGCTCCGTTCTACAAGCCTGCGGCCTTCGCCGCTTTCCTCTGGCGCCTGACGCTCACCACCGGCACCGGGTCCATTTTCGGCTTTCTCGTCGCCCGCGACGCCTACAACGCGGCGATCATGGCTCCGATGTTCATCGCCATGTCCTTCGCCTACGGCAAGGCCATCTTCATGCTGATCATGGTCGGGGTCTATACGGCCACCGGCCGCCCCCTGGGGGACGTGGTGGTGACCAGGCTCCAGCGGCTGATGGGAATCGTGCTGGCGGCGACCCTGTACTTCGTTCTGGTTCAGCATCTGACCAACCTGTACATGGAGGAGCGGCGCGCGGTCGAGGCCTTCATCCTGACCGGGGACACCATTCACACCTTCCTGTTCTGGGTGGTGCAGATCGGGATCGGCGGGATCATTCCCCTGGTGCTGCTGCTGCATCCGCGCCTGGGGGGAAGCCGGTCGGCCTCCGTGCTGGCGTCCGTTCTGATCATCATGGGCGGGCTGGCGCAGGTTTACGTCATCATCATCGGCGGCCAGACCTATCCCCTGACCCTGTTCCCCGGGATGGAGGCCAGTTCCCAGTTCTTCGACGGCGTCGTGAATACCTACACCCCGACCTTGGCGGAAATCGTTCTCGGGATCGGCGGGATGGGCATTGCCCTCGCCCTGGTGCTGGTGGCCTGCGCGCTGCTGCGGTTCCTGCCGGAGAGCCTGGCCGACGAGGTCATCGACCCCGATCACGTCGCCAAGATCGTCGACATGGCCGACGAGGCCGGGAACGCCGAGGCGGCCAAGGCCTGATACCGGGACGCGCATCCGGGAACGATGTCGGCTTGAGGAGGCGGTGACATGGTCAGCGAGCATCCGTTCGCCCAGTATGTGCGCATTATCGCAAAGGGGCCGAATCTGTCGCGGGCCTTGACCGAGGCGGAGATCTGCGAAGCCGCCCGGATGATCATGGCGGGCGAGGTGGAACCGGTCCAACTGGGGGCCTTCCTCTGCGTGCTGCGGGTCAAGACCGAGACGTCGGAGGAGGTCGCGGGGTTTGCCCGGGGAATCCGCGGGTCCCTGGCCTCTCCCTCCGCCGCGCCGCCGGTGGACCTGGATTGGCCGACCTACGCGGGAAAATCGCGGCAACTCCCCTGGTATCTGCTGTCCGTCCTGCTGCTGGCGCAAAGCGGCGTCCGCGTTTTCATGCACGGCGCCGACGCCCATACCCCCAACAGACTTTACGCGCGGGAAACGCTGGAGGCCCTGGGGATCGCCCCCGCCACGTCGATGACGCAGGCGGTCGAGCAATTGCGCGCGCGCCATTTTGCCTACATGGGGTTGGAGCATCTCAGTCCCCGTCTCCAGGACATTATGGACCTGCGCTCCCTGCTGGGCGTGCGCTCGCCGATTCATACCGTGGCGCGCCACCTGAACCCCTTCGACGCGCCGCATCAGGTCCTCAGCGTCACCCATCCCCCGTACCGGCCCGTGCATCGCGACGCGGCGAAGCTGCTGGGGCAGAAACACATGGTGGTGTTCAAGGGCGAGGGGGGAGAGGCGGAGCGGCGTCCGGTCAAGCCGTGCGACTCCCTGACCCTCGACGAAGGAGTCTGCGGGGAAAGGACATGGCCGTCCCTGTTGCCCGAGTCGTCGGAGCCTTCCGACGCCGACATGGACCCGAGGCGGCTTCTGGCCGTGTGGAGCGGGGACAGCGACGATTCCTATCCGGTCCGGTCCGTCACCGGCACCGCCGCCGTCGCCTTGTTCATGCTCGGCCGCGCCTCTTCGCCGGAGGCGGCCCAGTCCCTGGCCGAGGAACTGTGGTCGAACCGGAACCGGGGCCGTATTCTGGCCTGAGACGATTTCCGGAAAGTCCCTGGACTTTCCGGAGACCGAGCCCGCAACGCGGGCCGGCGCTCCTGCGCCGAAAGCCAAGGCTGGAGGCCGCCCGGCGATTGAGGGCGGGGTTCAGGAAAGTCCCTGGACTTTCCGGAGACCGTATGAGAACTGCCGCTGCTTTGTCCGGCGCGAGCGGAGTGCGTTTTGTCCGATGGCTCGTCTGTTCATCTCGGCCGCGCATAAGTCGTCCGGCAAGACCACGTTGACCATCGGTCTCTGCGCCGCCCTGACCGCGCGGGGCCTGCGTGTGCAGCCGTTCAAGAAGGGGCCGGATTATATCGACCCCATGTGGCTCGGCTTGGCCTCCGGGGGCATTTGCCGCAACCTGGATTTCAACACCCAGTCGAGCGCCGAGATCGCCGCGATGTTCCGCCGGTTCTCGGCCGGAGCCGACATCTCCCTGGTCGAAGGCAACAAGGGGCTGCATGACGGCATCGACGTGGCGGGTTCGGATTCGTCGGCGGCGCTGGCGAAGGTCGTGGACGCCCCGGTGATTCTGGTGGTCGACGCCAGCGGCATCACCCGCGGCGTGGCTCCGCTGCTGGTGGGATATCGGGCATTCGATCCGGATGTCCGCATCGCCGGAGTGATTTTGAACAAGGTGGCCGGGGTGCGTCACGAGAGCAAGCTGCGCGCCGCCGTCGACCGCTACACGGATCTTCCGGTCGTGGGGGCGGTGCGCCGCTCGACCGACCTGGAAATCGTCGAACGGCATCTCGGGCTCGTTCCCTCCAACGAGGCCGCCGAGGCCAGGGCCGTCGTCGGACGCATCCGGGAGGCGGTCGCGGCCCAGGTGGACCTGGACCGTCTTCTCGACCTTGCGCGCGCGGCGTCTCCGCCGGCT
>JADGDA010000419.1 GCA_015228695.1 Alphaproteobacteria bacterium | reverse complement strand
CGAACGAGCGGATTGCCCGGCTTCCCTCCGTCGGGGAACTGTTCATCCCCCCGAACTGCGACGATCGCGGCATTTCGGCGGGGGCGGCGGCGTTGCTGCATTCCGCCCTCACCGGGACTCCCCTGCATTTCCCGGACGTGTCCCCCCTGGAGCGCCGGTCTCCGTACAAGGGGAGTCCGCTCATCCATGACCGGAAGGATGCCGGCCCCGGAATCCGTCGGGCCGGGCTCGACCCGGAGGAGGGGGCCTCCATCGAACTCGTGGCGACGGCGCTGCTCGACGGGTGCACCGTCGGGCTGGTGCGCGGGCGCTCCGAGATTGGGCCGAGGGCGTTGGGCAACCGCAGCATCCTCGCCTTTCCGGGCGATCCGGAGATGAAGGACAGGATCAACCGGACGATCAAGCACCGGGAATGGTGGAGACCGTTCGCCCCGGTCGTGCGTTCGCCCGACACGGGCCGTTTCTTCGATATGCCCCGCGAGGATTCCTACATGCTGACCGGCGGACTGGTCCGGCCCGGATACCGCGATTCCCTGGCCGCGATCACCCATGTGGACGGCACGGCGCGGGTGCAGAGCCTTCTCCACCGGGACGATCACCCGGTCCTGTGGGATCTGCTGACGGCCCTGGACCGCCGGACCGGGGTCGGCGTTCTGCTGAACACGTCCTTCAACGCGGGGGGGAAGCCGCTGGTGTCCCGGGCTTCGGAGGCCATCGGCCTGCTGGCCGCCACCGGGCTGGACGCGCTGTGGATGGACGACGTTCTTTATTGGAAGGAGACGGTCCCGGCGTTCGCGGGCCTTCCGCCGTCATGACGGCGGGGGGAAAGGTCCGGCTCGACCAGCGTCTCGTCGACCTGGGGCTGGTGGAAAGCCGGGCCAAGGCCCAGGCGCTGGTCATGGCCGGGTGCGTTTACGCGGGCGAGGAACGCCTCGACAAGCCCGGCCGCCCCGTTTCTCCCGACCTCGCCCTGAGCCTGCGCGGCCAGGAGCACCCCTGGGTTTCGCGCGGAGGTGTGAAGCTCGCCCATGCCCTGGATCACTTCGGCATCGATCCCGCCGGGTTGGTCTGCCTGGACGTGGGGGCCTCCACCGGCGGATTCACCGACGTCCTTCTGACGCGGGGAGCGGCCAAGGTGCATGCCGTCGACGTGGGCTATGGACAGCTTGCCGGAAAACTGCGCGGCGATCCGCGCGTGGTGATTCTGGAGCGCACCAACGCCCGCCATCTCACCCGCGAGCGGATACCCGATCCCATCGGCCTGATCGTCTGCGATGCCAGTTTCATCGGCCTTGAGACGGTCTTGCCCGCTCCCATGGCCCTGGCGGCCTCCGGGGCGCGGCTGGTGGCCCTGATCAAGCCCCAGTTCGAGGTCGGCAGGGGGAGAGTGGGGAAGGGCGGGGTAGTGCGCGACCCCGCCCTGCACGCGGAAGTCTGCGGGCGTATCGCCGCCTGGATGGGGGAGAGACCCGGCTGGAGCGTCCGGGGTGTCACCCAAAGCCCCCTCAAGGGACCCGAAGGCAACATCGAATTCCTGATCGCCGCCGAATTGGAGAGGGGGGCTCCCGCCCCGGATCAATCCAGCTCGAAAGCGTTCTTGTAGTCCTGGGCCAGGGCCGGGTCTTGGTCCTCCTTGCGCAGGACGCACTCGCCGATCACCAGCACGTCCATCTCGGTGCCCATGAAGCAGCGGAAGGCGTCCTCGGGGGTGCAGACGATGGGCTCGCCGCGCACGTTGAAGCTGGTGTTGACCACCACCGGGCAGCCGGTCAGTTCCTTGAAGCGGGAAATGACCGCGTGATAGCGGGGATTGGTCTCGGCGTGGACGGTCTGGATGCGGGCGGAGTAGTCCACGTGGGTCACCGCCGGAATCTCGGAGCGGGGAACGTTCAGCTTGTCGATGCCGAAGAGGGTTTCCTGCTCGGCGGTCATGGGACGCTGGCGGTTCTTGCCCACCTCGGCGACCAGCAGCATGTACGGACTGTCGGTGTCCAGATCGAACCAGGAGCCCACGTCCTCGCGCAGGACCGAGGGCGCAAAGGGGCGGAAGCTCTCCCGGTATTTGATCTTCAGGTTCATGGTCTTCTGCATGGCGGGCGAGCGCGCGTCGCCCAGGATCGAGCG
>JADGDA010000418.1 GCA_015228695.1 Alphaproteobacteria bacterium | reverse complement strand
CTCGGGCAGGACGCAGATCGTCAGGACCTCGCATTCATCCCCCGCCCGCCGGCAGAGGACGAGGCCGGCCGGGCCGTCTCCGTCGCTCCGCGCGATCCACCCGAAAACTCCCGGCATGGACAAGAGCGACAGGAAGGAGGCCCGGTCCCAGGGTTGCGGGAAACAACGGGCGTGGATCGCGGCCGCCACCTCCGCGTGCGGCGGGGCAAGGGCCGTCAGTTCCGTCATCCGGGTTCCCCTGGGGACGGCAAGGTCACATCGGGGGGGCGCAGGTAGAGCGGAACCGGAGGCAGGACGTCCCTCCCCGGCCTCCGGGCCGCGATCCGGGCGACCACGGCGGCATCGGGGGGGCCGAAGCTGGAGGAAAAGACGACGTCGCCGCTTCTTCCCAGGGATCGCAAGCCCAGGGATCGCAGACGGTGGGCGGCGTCGCCCGCGATCAGCACCGGTCCCGGCGGCGGAAGCTCCAGGACCCGCTCCGGCAGGGCCGAGGCGGGGGGGGCGAGCGGAGAAAGATCGGCCGCGAAGAGTTGCAGATAGAGATCGGGCCGCCGCGATTCAAGGACCACGAGAAGGGTCCGCCCGGTGCGTTCGTCGGTGGGGACTCCGTGGGCGACGGCCTCGGTGGAGGCGATGCCGGCCAGCGGCAGGCCGGTCGCCAGGGCCAGCCCCCGCGCCGTGGCCAACCCCACCCGGACACCGGTGAACGAGCCCGGACCAACGGTGACGGCGATCAGATCAAGGTCGGCGTAGGCCATCCCCGCCTCGGCCATGACGTTTACGATCAGGGGCATCAGGGCCTCGGCCTGACCGCGCTCCGCTCCATCCGCAGCTCTGGCCAGAATCCGGTCGCCGTGCAGGACGGCGGCCGAACATCCCGAGGACGAGGCGTCGAAGGCAAGGACGATCACGGCGCGCCGCTGGCGGTCATCATCCGGGTGGGCAACACCGAGTCGCTCATCGCCGGGTAGGTCCGGGACTGGAACATCTGGTAATGCCACCACTCGTTCCGGTAAAAATCCCAACCCGCCGCCGTCATGAGACCGATCAGCAGAATCCTGTTGCGTTGGGCCTCAACCGGGATATCCGTACGCCCGTGGTGGGAGAGCGGGGTGAAGGCGTCGAAGGGTGTTCCCATGTCGAGGTCCCGGCCGTCGCCGTCCATCAGGGTCACATCGACGGCCACGCCGCGCGAATGCGGCGAGCCCCGGCGCGGGTCGGCGAGGAATTCGGGGTCGGGAGTATGATTCCACATGATCCACTGGGCCTCCGCCGGGCGGAAGGCGTCGAGGATTTTCAGGCGGTACCCGAGCGGTCTGGCCAGTTCGACGGCCTTCCGCAGCAACTCCGCCGCGTCCCGGTGCAAATGACAGGCGCCCAGGGCATAGATCGGGCGTCCGGTGAAATTGGCCGGGGTGGCATAGACCAGATCCAGCGCCACGTCGTATTCGCCGGGGGTGATTTCGACCAGGGACATGGTGCTTGCGACCTGAGCGGCGGTTTTCGGGAACCCGTTTCCCTATCTAGGCTTGCCCGTTTCCCTATCTAGGCTTGAAAGGGCGTCATGATCAACCTTGATGTCGCCCCGCTCGGGGACGGGGATGTCACCCCGCTCGGGGACGGGGATGTCGCCCCATTCGGGGACGGGGAGCGGCACGCGGCCTTGGACCCGGCCCGGCCCGATCACCTGCACGGCCTTGCCCGGTCCCTGGCCCGGGCTGGAGAATCCGACGCGGCCGCCGAGGCCTGTGCCTGGGCGGTTGCCCTTCGTCCCGATTCGGTCGTCAACAGGCAGGAGGCCGGCAGGCTCATGACGCTTCTCGGCCGCACCGCCGAGGCCATGGCCCACTACCGGGAGGCCCTGTCCCTGCGGGCCTCCGATCCGTCGTCCATGTTGCCGCTCGCGGTGCTGATCATCGACGGCGACGGCGACCTTTCCCTTGCCATCGATCTTCTCCGCCAATGCCTGCGCGCGTCTCCGGAGGACCCCACCCCCCATTTCCACCTCGGACGCGCCTGGACCCTTCTCGGCGAGACCAGGGGCGCCGGCGCCGGATTCGGGAGTTATCTGGAGATGGGGGTGGAGGACTACCTTGGGGCCGGGGCGGGCGTTGGCGGGCTGGGG
>JADGDA010000417.1 GCA_015228695.1 Alphaproteobacteria bacterium | reverse complement strand
TGGGCCAGGGCCGGACATCGCGCGCGGACCCCCTCTGCGGCGGCGACCTCCGCATGGCGGGTCATCGCCCCGATGCGCAGGGCCCCTTCCTCGTAAGCGACGCCCCGGAGACCGGGCACCCTCCCGAGATCGATCAGGTCCGAGACCCTGGCAAGGCGCATCTTGAGCGGCGGCAGCAGGGTTTGACCTCCGGCCAGATAGCGGGGTTCCCCGGCGGCGGCCTGGACGCTCACAGCGGCGGCCACGGCGGCGGCGAGGGTGGCGGGACGGTGATAGACGAAGGGATACATCGTCAGGATCTCAGTCGGGGTCGGGAAGGACGGACATGGCCCGCGCCCCGGCGCCCACGGCCCGGATGATGGGCTGGTACCCGGTACACCGGCACAGATTGCCCTCCAACCCGGCGCGGATTTGATCGTCGGAAAGCGCCCCGCGCGCCAGCGCGACCGCGCTCATCACCATCCCCGGCGTGCAGAACCCGCATTGCAGCCCGTGATGCTCGCGGAAAGCCTCCTGCATGGGGTGCAAGGTCCCGTCCGCGCGGGCCAGCCCCTCGATGGTGACGACCTCGGCCCCGTCCGCCTGGACCACCAGCACGGAGCACGCCTTCACCGCGCGCCCGTCGAGGTGCACCACGCACGCCCCGCACTGGCTGGTCTCGCAGCCGACGTGGGTCCCGGTGAGGCCCAACGTTTCGCGCAGAAACCGCACCAGAAGGGTGCGGGGATCGACCGCCGCCGTCACCGGGCGGCCGTTGACGGTCAGGGAAACGGCAAACGTCGGGAAATCGGTCATGCGGCCTCGGTTTCGGTCCCGTTTCAACGGAGATTCATACGGCTTTTTCCAGTAAGGAAAAAGAAAGAATTCCACCGTTATCCTTCCCCATGGGAGAATGCCGCCGGAATGACAAGGGAGGTCATCGGCACATGCGGTCCGCAGAGTGTGATTCGGTTTTCGACGTGGTGTTCTGGTTCATCGACCGGGCGCTCAACGACGGGGAGTACCTCCAGCCCCAGAAGCTGCATCGCATGCTCTATCTGTCCCAGGCCTATTTCGTGGTGCTGGGCCGGGGCAAGGTTCTGATGCCCGCGACCTTCATCGCCCACGACTCCGGCCCCATCGAGCCCAACGTGTTCCGCCTGTTCGCCAGCAACGACCGGGCGTATGTCGAACACCTCATGGCACCGGACACGGTCGAGCATTTTCTCGACAGTTTGTGGCGGAAGTTCGGCCACCACTCGGCCGAATACCTGACCCGTATGATCAAGTCCCAGGAACCCTACGCAGAGGCCCACGCCAACGGGCCGCGCACCGAAATCACCTTGACCGCCATGGCCCGTTTCTACGGCCGGAGCCGTACCGACAGCGAGGCCCGGATCGACGGCGTCCCCAACGCCCGGATGGTCCTGAAACCGCGCATGATGCGCAGCCAGACCGGGGAACCGGTCGCGGTCAAGCCCTGGGTGCCCGGCCGCGCGCCCAAATAACCCCCTTACGAAAAGGTCCCCAGGAGCTTCCGGAACCACGCGCGGTCCCGCACGAAGGCAAGGTCCATGTCCCCGGCCAAGTGACGTCCGTCGGGCAGGGAGCCGGAGTCGCGGGCGACGTCCAGCCACTTGCGGCACTCGTCCTCGTTCTGGAGCAGGGACGCGAGGCAGGCGAGGTTGTAGGCCCCGCGTCCGGGGCGCAACTCCTCCACCCGGCGGCACTTTTCCACTGCCTGTTCCAGCAACCGCCGGCGTTCCTCCCCGGTCTTTCTCTGGCCCTGGGCGGACAGGGCCCCGCCCCAGTTGGTGTAGGCCCCGTCCATGTCCGGCTTGTAACGGAGGGCAAGGGCGAATTTCTCGTAGGCCAGGGCGAACAGGCGGTCGGACTCGGCCCCGGCCCCGGCATTGGCACTGGCCAACGCCTGATCGCACAGCATGCTGCCCCAGTTGTTGATCACGTTGAAGTCGCGGGGATTGCGCGCCACCGCCTCGGCGTACTTGGCGGAGGCCTCCTCGAAGCGCCGGATGGCGTCCGCGCCGGAATGGAGTCTCGCCTGGGCCGCCAGGGACCAGGCCCAGTTGTGGTGGAGGTCGGACATGTCGGGGCGCAGGCGGAGGGCTTCCTCGTAGTGGGCGTGCGCCTCGGAGAA
>JADGDA010000416.1 GCA_015228695.1 Alphaproteobacteria bacterium | reverse complement strand
CTGCTGCTCACCGGTGCCAGGCGGGGTGAAGCGATGAACGCCACCTGGGACCAGTTCGACCTGGAGAACGGCGTCTGGACCAAGCCCTCGTCCCACACCAAGCAGCGCCGCGAGCACCGTGTGCCGCTGTCCCAAGCCGCCGTCACCCTTCTGCGAGAGATCAAGACGGGACAGCCCCGCTTCTGCCGCTTCGTCTTCCCCGGCGAGACGCCGGACCATCCCCTCACCGAGATCAAGGGATTCTGGGACCGGGTGCGAGTCAAGGCGGACATCCCCGACGTCCACATCCACGACCTTCGCCACACATACGCCTCGATCCTGGTCAGTTCCGGGCTGTCGCTGCCGATCATCGGTGCCCTGCTCGGCCATACACAAACCCAGACCACCGCGCGCTACAGCCACCTCTTCGACCATCCCCTGCGGGAGGCGACGGAGCGGGTCAGCGCCGTGGTCATCGATTTCCCAAGGTCGGGCACGAAGGAGTCGTCCCTGTCCGCCAATGGCTGAGAACCGGACGGAACCGGCGTCATCCGGCGAGAATTTCGGCTCTCAAAGCAAAGCCATGATATAGCTCGTCATCGGGTGGCGACAGGTCGAGGCGCTTCCCATCCGACGTCGGCTGGGGCGAAGGCCCTCGCCAGAACAGCGTTCCGCGGCTTTCATCAGGAATATCACGGACGTAGGCCCGATCATCGCGCCCCTCGTGATGCTCGGGACGAACGATCAGACCAAATGGCAATCGCTCATCTCGAAGGACAAGCCGTCTCACGGGATTCACAAACAGATACCCCTTGGCCTTGCCATGCCTGAAAACGGCGGCGCCGAAGATGATGCGTTCGCCCCAGGGCAGATCAGTGACCTCGTCTCCTGCCTTGGCGAGGAAGACAAAGGCGTCGCCGTAATTCATCTGCTGATCGCTGATCGTCAAGGGAGCTGCGAGGCGTTCCGCCTCCGTCATCCCCTGCCAGGCAGACACCACTTCCTCCAAAGTGCCTGGGACAAGAGCTGGACGCCGTTTCGCCCCTTGCACGAGGACAAGCAGCTCTTCGAGGCTCGGCCTTTTCCAGGGCACCCTGCGTCCGGGTGGCCCGAGACGAGTAGGAATCAGGGTCTGAGGATCGGGCGTAGGTTGTGGCCTGGGATCGCCGGGTCCGTTGTCTTCCTTTGGGTCCTTGTGGTACCGGCATTCAGGATGGTGGAGTTTTCCCTTCAGCGCGCGGAAAAAGAAGTTCTTGATCTTCGCGGGGCGGACCTCAACAAGGCAGAACTCCTCTGGACAAAAGAAGTGGTCGCCAGCGTGCTGGTGAGCGGACTGGGCCGGTTCTATGGCTTGGCTTTCGAAGCAGAATGCTTCGATTTGCATGCGTTCTTCTTCGGGCATGGCGCCCTCCCATTCCTTTACGGCATTATCCTACGCCCCCATGCCTGAGCGCCAGAGGCGGGACACCTTCTTCCTGACGGTGCTTTCGTCCGGGACGCTGTCGGTGTTGGTCGACAGCCAGTCCATCAGGCTACGCACCAGAGCCGCCTGAGTCTCGGGCAAGCCGCTGTCGTGGATGTGGCGGCAGACAGCAATCCAGAAGCCGTCCCAGTCGTGGCGGGGCGGGGCGCCGGGGCCGCCGCGCGGCGAGGTATGCGGGGCACCCACCCTCGATGCGGCAGCCGTCCCGTTCAGGCCATGCTCGGCCTCGAACCGATCCCGTTCGGCACGCGTCACCACCAGGTCGGCCAACCCGATTTCGATCCCTCCAGCGGGATCCTCGACGTCGATGAAGGCGTCTGGTTCCTCGGGGCGGAACTGCCGGATCACGGCCTTCTCGCCCTTGAACACCGGCCAGACGTCGTAGCCGTAGAGGTGATGAACCCCAGCGAGCCGCCTGCTGCCATGGGAGGCGCGGAAAGTCTCGCCGTCCCCGCCGACCACGTACTCGCCAACTTCGGCGTCGATACCGTTGACCACGGTCGAGAGCACGAGCACGTCCTCGATGGCGTAGCAGCCGAGATCGTGAACGGCGACGCCCCACCGCTTGGAAATCTCGGCCAGCGTAAATATCTGCTTGCGGGGCAACGGCATCGTCTTTCCCCTCCCCCTCACTTGTCGCCACCATCGATCGCCCGGAACCGGCGATAGGCTTTCACCA
>JADGDA010000415.1 GCA_015228695.1 Alphaproteobacteria bacterium | reverse complement strand
GACGGCCGACTTCCTCGGTGATGTTGACGCCCGCGGCGTCGTTGGCGCTGAGGTGACGCAGTTCCTCGATCTTGCCTTCAAGCTCGGAGACGGATTTCTCGAAATCGAGGTACATGTGCTTTTGCATGGCGGAGCCTGTGCTACCACGATCCCGCGGGCACGATCCCGCGGGCACGATCCCGCGGAGCGCGTCAGGGCTTCGTGTAGGGTTGGAGCTTGTAGGCGTAGACCTGCAACCGGTCGGGCTCGACGACGCCGTCGGCGGAGCCCTTCGTCTTGTAGGTGTTGACGAAGGTGGTCACCACGTCCGCCGCCTGGATTTCCGTGTGCGCGGTGCGCACCAGCCCCGGGTCCCCCTGTTTCAGCTTGTGCATCTTGTAGAGGGTGCTTTTGGCGTCGACGGAGGTGCCGACGAACCACTCGGCCGAACGCCCCCCGAACTTCGCGATGTATGCCCTGATATCGGCGATGATTTCGTTCTTTTCCTTGGCCATGGCGCTGATCTCTCGCAAACCTGAACCCGAACACGCGGGGGGAATGTCACCCCATGACCACGGGGCTGTCAACAAGGGTGTGACCGGGCAGGGGTTGGGCGGGGCCACGCAGATGGAACAACAGATCAAGGTAGCGCGATTCGTTCTCGGGGGTGATCAGCCCGTGGCGGATGGCGAAGTCGATGATAACGAGGTTGACGTTGAACTTGAACACGTCCGACGTCCGCACAGCGTCGAGAACCTCCCCGATCGGCCAGCACATGAAGGCATCGACCTCGTCGTCGTTGGGGCGGGGGGTGAAATCGGAGGGCAGTTCCAGATCGTAGCAGAACATGCAGTCGGGCTTCAGTCCCTCCCCGTCCTCCATGCAATAGGTGACGGCTCCGACCGGGACCGCCCGGCGGGCGAGGTCGCGGGGAATGGACGCCTCCTCGGCGCATTCCTTGATGAGATTGTCCATCAGGGACAGCCCCGCCGGCTGCCCCCCGGCGACGATGTTGTCGAATTTGCCCGGAGCGATCTTCTTGCCCATGCTGCGCCGGGCGATCCAGAGCTTCAGCCCCTCGGGCGCGCGGACGAAGCCGTTCATGTGGACGCCATAGGCCCGGACCCCGAAAAGCGGCACGGCCGCGCGGTCGATTCGCATCAATTCCCGTCCGGCAAAGGACGTCCACACGGGAAACGGCTCGTTCCGCGAACGCGGGACTTTCCCGTCTCCCGCCAGCCGGGCCAGGACGCCGGCCAGGGAGGCGGTGCGCTCCGTGGGCGAGCGCAGGCCGTCGGCCATCGCCACGGCCTCCGGAGTGACCGTCAGGGTTTCGGGAAAGCCGTCCAATTCGCGGGCGAAGGCGTCGGACACCCACCCGACGTTCCGGCCCTCGACGCGAAACGGGCGGAAACGCGACAGATCGCGGCGGTTGCAGGCGGCGACGTGATCCATGAATCCCATGGCCGCCCGTCCGTCAATCGAGGGTGACGACGATGGCGTCGAACCCGCGCGCCCGGACCGCCGCCTGGACCGGATCGGCCTTGGCGTGATTGACGAAGCGCCCGATGTACACCCTGTGCAACGTTCCCCCCTTGCGGCTGGGAACCGAGGCGACGTTGGCCGGGAACCCCGCGGATATCAGACGCTGGCTCAGGGACCGGGCATTGTCGGGGCTGCGGAACGCTCCGACCTGGACGGTATAGCGCCCGTCGCGGGCGGACGCGACCCCGACGGGAGGCTTGATCGCGGGCGGCGGAGAGGCGGGCGGCGCGGGCGGCTCCGGAATGGGGCTTTGAACGTCCTTGATCTCGGCCGGAACCGGCTTGGGGATTTCGGCCGAAGCCGGCTTGGGGATTTCGGCCGAAGCCGGCCTGGGGATTTCGGTCGAAACCGGCTTGGGCGACTCGGGCTCTCGCGCTTCCGGCTCCTGGAGGGCCGTCATTTCGCTCGCGGTCGGAACGGAGGCGGGTAGCGGAGCCACAGAAACAGGCGGCGGAGCCGCAGAAACAGGAACGGGCGGTGGGGCCACCGGGACGGGAACGGACGGTGGGGCCGCTGAAACAGGGGCGGGCGGTGGAGCCACCGGGATAGGAACGGGCGGCGGAGCCGTCGAAACAGGGGCAGGCGGCGGGACCGCCGGGACCGGCGGAGGCTCCTCGGCGATCCGGAGA
>JADGDA010000414.1 GCA_015228695.1 Alphaproteobacteria bacterium | reverse complement strand
ATGGAGACGGGTGAGGACGGGCTGGTCGGGGCGGGGGTCGCCGATGATGATGGCCAGATGCTCGATGCCGCCGTCCTCCGGGCGGAAGGCGACGATTCGGGTTTCCTCCGCTCCGGCCAGGGGGACCCGGGCGTCGCTGACCGGGCGCAGACTGCGGGCGGCCGTCCGGTCGTACTCGAAGACGTCGTCCGCGAAAACCAGGGGCAGGTTGTTCCGTCCGGCCCAGGCCGCCGCATCCTCCACGGGAAGGGGAACCGACACCGCCGAGGGAAGAAGCCGCGCCAGCTTGGCCAAACGGATGGCCGCGCCCTCTCCGCTCGCCGGGTCGACGGGGGAGGCGGACAGCGGCAGCGAGGCGGGGGGCGTTTCGAGGGGATGCACCAATCCCAGAATGGACTCCGCGTCCAGTCCGCGTTCCGTGGAAACCAGGACGATCTCGGGCGAATCCGCCGCCGCGCACAGGGTCAGAGCGGCGGCACGGCGGCCGGTGACGGCCAAAGTCGGCGTCTTTCCCGAAAGCAGTTTCAGACGTTTCAGGCTGGCCGGGGTCGCCGCCTCCGCCGCCTGCGCCACCACCGGATGTTCTCCGGCCCGCGCGGCCACCACCACCAGCCCGCCACGGCGCAGCTCGGCAATCGCGCGGTCGACGGCAATGACCGAGGCATTGGCCGAATCGCCGGGAATGGGATAGAGGGACAGGGGGGTGCTCATGGGGACGTTTATACTCCGCTCGTGGGGCCCCGCGAAAGACGGATTTCGAGGGAGATCGCCGGTCGGCCATGCTAGAATCACCCGACCGGTCGGAAAATGGAACAAGGGAACTGCCGTCCATGGACGAGCGCATTCTGTTGGTGGACGGCGATGCGCAATTGAGGCAGATCCTGTCGGAGCAGCTCCTGCGCCAGGAGGATTTCCGGGAGGTCGTCGAGGCCGCTTCCGGCGCCGAGGCGGTGGAGAAGGGGAAGGCCGGTCCGTTTCACGCGATCCTGATCGATGCCGTTCTCCCGGACATGGGCGGAGGCGAGGCGGCTGGCCGCCTGCGCGAGGCGGGGATTCATGTGCCCGTCATTCTTCTGGCCACCCAGGACAACGAATCGGCGGCCATCGCCGCCGTCTCCGCCGGAGCCAACGACTATGTGATCCGGCCGTTCCGCCTAAGCGTACTGCTGGCACGCATACGCGCGCATCTGCGGCAGCATGAACGGGATGTCGGCTCCGCCCTGTCCATCGCCCACTACCGGTTTCAGCCCAACGCCAAGACATTGACGGACGGCGAGCGCAAGATCCGGTTGACGGAAAAAGAGGTCGCCATTCTGGTCCATCTTTTGAAGGCGGGAGATGCCGTCGTGAGCCGGGACAGGCTGTTGCACGAGGTCTGGGGATACGGGGACGAAATCTCCACCCACACGCTGGAAACCCATATTTACCGGTTGCGGCGCAAGCTGGAGGAAAACCCGTCGGATGCCAGGATTCTGATCACAGAGCCGGGCGGGTATCGTCTTCGCGCGTGACGGGTTTCGGATGGGCGAGGCTCGACAGGCAGGCCGTCTCGTCGACCCGTCCCGTGGCGGCGTTGCCAAGGGGACGGACTTGAACGTAGGCGACGCGAAGGCTCCCCCCCTCCTGATAGAGAAAAAGATCGGCGATGCAGCCGACTCCGTGATACTGCCACACCTCCGCGGGGGGATCGCGGCGGAGAAGCCCAGGCTTTCCCAGGGTCGCAAGAATGTCCTTGGGTTCGAACCCCCTTAATGCCGCCGCCGAGACGATCGGTGTGGCGGCGCCCAGGGAAGGAGCCTGGGGGGACGGCCGCGCGGGCGGCGCGGTTCCGACGGAGGCCCGGATCGGGGCGGCTTCTCCGACCGGAGGCCCGCTCCCGCAGGCGGCGATGCCCAGGGCCGCGCCCAGCGACAACACGGTGCGAAGCGAAGCCCCCATCGGATACGTTTCCCGCCGCGTCACACCGGTCCGTGGATGTCCTCGTCCTCCGGAACGTGATCCGGCAACGGCGCGTGATCGTCCAGGTCGAGCACCTCGATGGTGCCGTGGGCTTCCCCGCCCAGTTCGATGACGATCCGTGCGTAGACGATCGACCCATGGACCCGGCCCGTGGAGCGGATGGTCAATTTCCGCCGGGCGGTCAGGGCTCCGTTGAACTC
>JADGDA010000413.1 GCA_015228695.1 Alphaproteobacteria bacterium | reverse complement strand
CCACAACAAGGTCGAGGAGGTCATCGAAATCGGGATCGGCTATGACGCCATCGTCGTCGTGGCCAAACACGGAACCGAGCCCTTCAACCTCGTTCCCGAATACATGTATCGGGCGTTGGCCCGGGACATCCCGCAGGAGGGGCAGTTTCACCCCAATCCTCACCAGAAATGGAAGACCGTCCACGGGTTTCTCCCCGACAGCGACATCAAGGTCTTCGTTCCGCCCGCCGCCTCGGGCGGCCGAGGCATATCCGCCGCCTCGGGCGGCCGTAGCGTATCCGCCGCCTCGGGCGGCCGTAGCCTCTTTGACGACCGCATCATGCAGGCGGGCTGCCGCTCCATCCCCGAAGTCCGCGCCATCTATGCGGCCGCGGAGCGGACGGCGAAGTGCGTCACGGGCCGATCCGACGGGCGCTTCATCGAGATGGGCGAGGTTTCCCAGGCGTCCGACCTTTTTCGTGACGCGCCGGACGGTACGATGGCCGTCATCGACCGTTCCCGATGGGTGGACGACGCCAAGAATCTGACGGTGTTTCCGATCAACGGCCTGCTGCCGATGGAACAGAGCATCGCCAGCGAGGAATATCCTTTGAGCCGCCGCCTTTACTTCTACTTCAAAAAGGGACATATGCGTGACCGGAAGGGGTTTGGCGTCGCCAAGGGACTGCGGGAATTCATGATCTCCGTCACCAGCGACGAAGCGATGGAACCGGGAGGGTATTTCGAGCGCAAAGGCTTGGTCCTGCTCCGGCGCGAGGATCGTGCCCGCCAACGCCTGGAAGCCGTTTCCCTGACCCCGTTGCAGCGGTGACGCCATGGGCGCGCGCCATGGAACAGGAGGACGCATGGCCGTAAAGCGCATGATCCGCGCCTCGGTGGTGTTCACGGCGCGGGCCCAGGCCCTGTGCTTTGCTGGGGCCCTGTGCTTCGTGGGGGGCCTGTGTCTCGTGGGCAGCCCCGCCGCCGCCGCTCCGGTGAGCGGGGTTCCGCTTCCCCCCGTTACCACGGCTCCTCCCCCGGCGATCCTCCTGGAAACCGCCCCTTCCGGCCCGTCCCTGTGGGAAAGCGCGAAGGATGCGATTTCGTCCGCCGGCTCGATGCTGGTTCCGCCAACTCCGGGGGATTTCGCGCACAGTCTGAGCGAGAAGGAGCGGTCGGATTTCTGGAAGCTGCTCGATGATGCCGGTTATGCGTTGCAGGAGGTCGAGACGTCGGTGGGCCTCATTCCCGGTCTGTCCACCACCTTCACGCTGGTGCGGGAGCTGTCCGAGTCGGACCGGGAATGGATCGAGCGCGAGATGGAACAGTACGCAAGCCGGGATGGCAGCGTGATTGCCCGCATGCAGCGCTCCATCCTCAACGTGCTCCTCGAAGCGTCCGAGATGGGCAATTTCAAGATCGAGACGCTCGAAGTGATTCTGCTGCCGTTGCCGAAGGCCAAATTTCACCTGACCCCGACCGTGAACGTCCGTGGTGGGGACCAGGACGCGCTCTATCGCATGCTCGAGTCGATCGACAAGAAGATTCGCTGAGAACCCGTGCCATGAGATACGCAGCCACCCGCGCCTGGATCCCGCTGGTGGCGTTCGCCGCGTCGAGCGTCGTGGTTTTGCCCGGTGGCCATGGCGGGAGCGGAACGGGTCCGTCTCCGGCGGGCGCGGATCATGTGGTGGACTGGCTTGGCGCCGGGGTCAGGATGCGCGCCGTCGTTCCCTCGCCGTTGGTTCTCCGGTTTTCGGAGCAACGCCGGCGGCTGCTCGAATTCGACAGCGAACTGCTGCGCTCCCACGCGCGCGAGAGTCTCGACGCCGAATTGACACCCATTTTCCAGGAACTCGACGGGCGGGCCCCGGACATGGCCGCGTGGGCGTTCCGCTGGCGCACCAGCTACGCCCTGTTGCGGCGGGGCGTTCCCGCCGCCCTGGCGGACCTGGGCGAGGGCCCGCTTCTCGCGTGGCGAACGCACACGGCGGCCGTCGTGCAGGAAAAGTTCGCCGAGCTTGTCCTGCGCGGGGAGGAAACGTCCTGGCGCCTCGACGCCATCCGGCAGCGCTGGCTTTTGCAGGCCAAGGAGACGGTCGATGCGGTGTTCGCCGGTCATGATCAGGTCGGCGCCGCGTTTGTCCGGCAAGGGACCTGGGCGGAATTCCCCGTGGTGACGGTTGAGGAGACCGTTCCC
>JADGDA010000412.1 GCA_015228695.1 Alphaproteobacteria bacterium | reverse complement strand
GCGCAAGCCACGGCGCCCTGTTCCGGATGGAAGACGGGTTCTGCACGGCGGGACCGTGCGCCGCCAAGTCCCTGGAACCGTTTCCGATCGACGTGGTGGAAGGCCGGATCGTGATCCGGCCGTGACGTCTCCCGCTCCCCCCCCGATGGCGATAAAACGGGGGAAGAGCGGGAAGCCGTCAGGAGCCGACGGACGCCATGGTGCTCTGCACCAACGTCACATAGCTCGCGCGCAGAAGGGCGGCGGGGTTGGGAGACCGGCTCAGGTCCATGCTCCCCTGCATCTGCTTCAGGGAGGCATACTCGTGCTCCTCCAGCCAGCGGGTGAGGTCGTCCTTCATCGTCTTCAGATACTCCGGGCCGTGGCGCATCAGGGCCGACACGGTCTGCACCGCATGGGCGCCGGCCATGACCGACTTGATGACCCCGGTTACGTCCTGGACGCCGCCGCTGACCGCGAAGGAGCACTTGCTCCGGCCGGACAGGATGGACACCCAGCGCACCCGCAGCAGCAGCTCGGCGGAGGAGGACAGGGGACCGCGGCGGATCATCTCCAGATTTTCGATGTCGATGTCCGGCTGATAGACGCGGTTGAACAGAACCACCCCGTCGATTCCCGCCCTCTCGACCCGGCCCACCAGATCGCCCAGGGCGGAGAAGAAGGGGGTCAGCTTGACCGCGACCGGAATGCTGACTTCTTTCCGCACGTCGGTGGCGATCTTGACGATCCGGTCCTCGACCTTGGCGGCCGTGTCGTCCAGACGGGCGACGAGGAACATGTTCAGCTCGATCGCGTGGGCTCCGGCGTCTTGAATCAGCTTGGCATACTCGGCCCACCCCGGTCCCGTCGTCCCGTTGAGCGAGGCGATCACCGGCACCGACACCGCCGCGCGGGTCTTGCGGATGTGTTCCAGATAGGATTCGGGGCCAAGTTTGTAGTCGTCCAGGCGCGGAAAGAACGACGTCGCCTCCGCGGCGCTGTTCGCCACCGACTCCTCGTGTTCGAGGATGCTCTGGTGTTCGGAGATCAACTGCTCCTCGAACAACGACGGCAGGCAGATGGCGGCCGCGCCGGCGTCTTCCAGGCGGCGGACCACATCCATATCGTTGGTCATGGTGCTGGCGCCGGGCATGATGGGATGGGGCAGGTCAAGGCCCAGGTATCGCGTACTCAGATCCATGATTCGGTGTCTCCTTGCAAGGTGACGGGGCGAAAAAGGCCCGCCACAGGATGTGTCGCCGTGTGGTTTCTGGTCGTGTACACAAAGGGTCTTCGGTGTCCCGACGGACGGGCGGGTTACCCCGCCCGTCCAACTTGGACTATTCCGCGGCAGGCTTTTGCGGCTTCTGGAAGCCCGCGATATGGCGCAGGCGGTCGTCGCGCAGCATGCTGTGGTCCTGGGCCTTCTTCAGGAGGTCCTTGAAGCGGTCCGGGTTGTCCCGGCCCACGACGCGGAAGCGGGGCTCGCTGTTCATGAAGTCGGCGAGAGGAGTCTTGGCCACGCCGCTGTCCACGACCAGGGGCTTTTCCCCGGCGTAGAGGCGGCGCGGGTCGTAGCGGTAGAGCGGCCAGTGTCCGCTGTCGACCGCCATCTTGTGCTGGTCCAGCGCCTTGGTCATGTCGTACCCGTGCGCGATGCAGTGGGAATACGCGATGACCAGCGACGGCCCGTCATAGGATTCCGCGTCGATGATGGCGCGCACCGTCTGCGCATCCTTCGAGGCGAAACCGATCTGGGCGACGTAGACATGGCCGTAGGTCATGGCGATGGCGCCCAGGTCCTTCTTCGCCGACGGCTGGCCGGCGATGGCGAACTTGGCCGAGGCCCCGATCGGGGTCGCCTTGGACACCTGCCCGCCGGTGTTGGAATAGACCTCGGTGTCCATGACCAGGATGTTGACGTTGCGGTTCGTCGCCATGACGTGGTCGAGACCGCCGTAGCCGATGTCGTAGGCCCAACCGTCACCGCCGAAGATCCACACCGACTTCGGAACGAGATAATCGGCGATGTCCAGCAGGCGACGCGCCTCGACGCTGTCGATCCCCTTCAGAATCCGCTTCAGCTCGTCCACCCGGGCGCGTTGAGCGGCGATTTCCGCCTCGCCGGAAACAGGCTTCAGCAACTCCCCGACCAGAACCCCGCCGATGCTGGAGGCCATGCCGGTGACCAGGGCCTTCGCC
>JADGDA010000411.1 GCA_015228695.1 Alphaproteobacteria bacterium | reverse complement strand
TCCTCCGGTGGTGGTGACGTGCGGTGATTTCAATGCCACCAAACGGATCAAACTCAAAAAAGCTCTTCAGGAGATGGTCACTTCTCCGCGCGGGCAAAAGAAAGCCGACCGCATCGAGGTCAAGGACAACAGCTTCTCTGTTTTTGGGACGGGCCTTGACGCCGACGACGTATTTGAGCATCTGAGTGACTTCCTCGACAAAGAAAAATGGGCGGGTGACTCCGTCAACGGGCGCGTGCTCGTGGGGGAGTTGGACAAATGCGGTTGATGATTCGTGTCTGTGCGGCCGTGGGGGCGGCCCTGGTGGCGGTCCCGTTGGGGGCTGGGCCGGCCGTTGCCTTTGTCGGGTTCGAGGAAGCGGTCGACGGCTTGGCGAGAAAGGTCGTTGCCGCGCTTGTCAAAAAAGAGGCTGGCGGTGACGTGCTGGTGATGCCCTTTCGCAGTCAGGAGGGCATGACCGAGTGCCAGCCGTTGACCGCCACCATGGGGCGGCGCTTTCACGACGCGGCGACCGCCGCCGCGCCCGCGCATCTTCGTTTTGTGCCGTCCACCAGCGATGCAGGCGGCGGCATGGTGCTGCGGGGAGTGTGGAGCAATAGTGGTCAGGGCGAGGATATCGTCCTGACCGCGCGCGTCCATGAGGATCGCAGCGACAGGGCGCAGGTCGTCGGCACCGCGACTGGCACCATGGCGCTCTCGTTGCTGCCGTCCGAGACCGCGGCCTGCATTCTTGCCCTGGCGCAGGATGACAAGGCGTATGTGGCGCTGAAGGACATCCCGATCCGCGCCGCCCCATCGCCATCCGCCGAACAGGTCAGCCTTTTCAAAAAGGGCAGCCTCATCCACTTCGAGACGCGCCTGCGCGGCTCGCCCTGGAAAATAGCTCAACTGCCCGACGCCGAAGCGGTCTTTCTTCCGCAGGACCTCCGGCGCGGCTTCGTTTACGCCAGAACCGACGTCGACATTGCCGAGGAAAATTCGGCGGCGGCGGTCGAGGCGCAGAAAACCCAGACTCACCAATGACCCAGAACTGGAGGCAGATATGAACGGGATGCCCAAAGCACTGATCGCCCCCGCCGTCATGGCGGCGAGTCTTCTCATCTCATGCACGACGCTCCCCGGCTCGGCGGCTGCCCGCACCGGCGCCGACGGCACCTGCGTATCGGTCATGGTTCTGGCGGATGACGCCGACTTGAAGACCATGGACTCCAACAGCAGTGTCTCTCATCAAGTTGACGAGGCGATCCGCGAGAATTTTTCCCGATTTCGCAACTACGTTGTCACCCGTTCGGCGTTGGAGGGCGATAGCCGGTTCAATGTGAAATTTAATGAGAGAATGAGTGAGTCAGACAGCATAAGACTCATGAATTACGTGAAGGACTCCGGAAAGGCCGCCGAATTCGATGTCCGCTTTTTGGTGTTTTACAGACTGTTCCCCATACCCCGTGAGAAGACCAAAGGCTTTGGTGATCAGATAAAAATCCAGATCGGTGGTTTTGTGTACGATGCTGACGCCAAGAGGCACATTGGTAATTTTGGACCAGAGACTTGGCCGGTCTCCGTTGCGGGGGACTGCACATCTATTGCGTGCGTTAGCAATGTGATGCGCGAAGAAGCCGATAACTTAGCAAAAATAATTACAGATGAAGCCCGCAAGAAACTTATGTTGATTACACCCGAGTGCATGGAAGAACCAAGCCAGGAACGTACGGAAATTAAAGGCCCGCCAACAGCAGGTCCAAAACCGCCAGAGGATAAAGGCGGCGGAACGCCCCGTTCCAGGGAGCCCATCAAGCTGACAACAACCTATACAGTGCAGTTCAAGCACTTTACCCCGACGCAGTTTCTGGCCATCAAGACGGCCATGAACAAGGAATTCCCGGATTTCGTGCGAGCCGGTCGGGTTCAGGGATCGGCACCGATCGTCAACTACGGATACACCACCCAGGCACCGCAGGAAAAAATCCATGAATGGCTGCACATGGTGTTGAAAGACAGCGATATCAGCCCCGATCTCGACGCGAAGATATCCGCGTCCGGCACCACCTTCAAGGTTGAATACCTGGGGAGCGATCTGCCGGAGGCCCCCAGGCGCCGCAAGTACGATTACTAGTGCACTGATGCAAACAAAAGATTCACATTCCCCCACCGCCGTCATGGCCGGGCTTGACCCGGCCATCTACGCGG
>JADGDA010000410.1 GCA_015228695.1 Alphaproteobacteria bacterium | reverse complement strand
CGTTTCGGCAAGTCCACCAGCTTCAAGACTCCGGTCGTTGAGTCCACCGGCACCGGCGGCGGCTTCAAGCTGTTCTGCGGCGGCGTCGGCATGGCGCACCCGGATGCCTCCAACGCCTCCCGCGCCATCAAAAAGAGCGAGCTTGAAACCTGCGCCAAGAACGGCGTCACCGACATCGTCGAGATCAAGTTCGGTTATGACGGGATCGTTCTCGCGAACAGCAAGACGGCCGCGCCGATGGCCGTGACCCGCAAGCAGATCTTCATGGCGCTCGCCAAGACCGTTCCCGTGAACGGCGCCCTCGCGCCCAACCCTTACAAGACCTGGAAGGACGTGGACGCGGGCCTTCCCGACGTCAAGATCGAGGTCATGGGGCCGCCTCCCACCTCCGGCACCCGCGACGCCTTCGTCGAGCTGGTGATGGACCCCGGCTGCGAGACCTTCCCGGAACTGGCGGCGATGAAGAAATCCGACGAGAAGGCCTTCAAGGCCGCCTGTCAGGCCGTCCGCGAGGATGGGGCCTACATCGAGGCCGGCGAGAACGACAATCTGATCGTGCAGAAACTTGAAGCCAACAAGGACGCCTTCGGCGTCTTCGGGTACAGCTTCCTTGACCAGAACGGCGACAAGATCCAGGGTTCGAGGGTCGACGGCCAGTTGCCGACCTTCGACAACATCGCCTCCGGCAAATACCCCGTATCGCGTCCGCTGTTCGTCTACTTCAAGAAAGCCCACGTCGGCGTCGTTCCCGGCATCAAGGAATACATGGCCGAATTCACCAGCGAGAAGTCCTTGGGCACCGACGGCTACCTGACCGAAAAGGGCCTGATCCCCATGCCCGACGCCGAGCGCAAGGAAATGCGGGACCGTGCGATGAACCTGACCAAAATGGCCATGTAGGCCGGATAGACGGAGGCCCGACGGAGATACTCCGCCGGGCCGCGCCCTTTCGCGGAACGACGTTCATGCATTTTCTCGACCTGATAGGTCCTCTCTTTCTGTTGAGCTTTTTCGGTTATCACCTCGGGCGGCGCCGGGCGCTGTCCCTGGGCGGCGGACGTTCCCTCACGCTCCATTCCCGGCCTCCGTATTACGGTTTTTTCGTCGCCCTGTGGGGGGTGACGCCCGCCTTGCTCGTCATCGCCCTGTGGATGTCGCTGGAGTCGTCCGTTCTCACCCGATGGGTGGTCTCCGAACTGCCGGAGAGTCTCCGCACGCTGCCCCCGGCCCAGTTGGGACTGGTGGTCTCCGACATGCACAACATGGCGTTCGGAAGCAGCCCCCGCGTCGGGGACCCGGCGGTCGTCGCCGCAGCCGACCGTCTGGTATCCCTCCGGCAAAACGGGCTTCACGTCCTGCAACTCGTGACCGCCGTGCTGTCCCTTTCGGGTATGGCTTACGCCTACAGCCGGATTTCCCCGTCCTTCCGGGCCCGCAACAGGGTGGAACGGGCGCAGATGGTCGTCATGATCGCCTGTTCGACGGTGGCGGTGCTGACCACCATCGGCATCGTGCTGTCGCTGACCTTCGAATCCATCCGCTTCTTCGAGGCGGTGCCGGTCACGGATTTCCTGTTCGGGACGGAATGGAGCCCGCAGACGGCCATGCGTTCCGATCAGGTGGGATCGAGCGGGTCGTTCGGCGCGGTGCCGTTGTTCCTGGGAACGCTGCTGGTGTCCCTGATTTCCATGGTGGTCGCGGTTCCCGTCGGCCTGTTCTCCGCCATCTACATGTCCGAGTACGCCAGCCAGCGGTTCCGCTCCGCCGTCAAGCCCGCCCTGGAGATCCTGGCCGGGATTCCGACCGTGGTCTACGGCTTTTTCGCCGCCCTGGTCGTGGCGCCCTTCTTCCACGACGCGGGAGCCATGTTCGGCATCTCCATCTCGCCCACCAGCGCCATGGCCGCCGGGGCGGTGATGGGCGTCATGATCGTGCCCTTCATCTCGTCCCTGTCCGACGACGTGATCACCGCGGTGCCCCAATCCATGCGCGACGGCTCCCTCGCCCTTGGGGCCACGAAGTCGGAGACGGTCCGGCTGGTGCTGCTTCCGGCGGCCCTGCCGGGGATCGTCGGCGGGATTCTCCTGGCGGCCTCGCGGGCCATCGGCGAGACCATGATCGTGGTCATGGCGGCGGGCATGACCGCCAACCTCACCGCCAATCCCTTCGCCTCCGTGACCACGGTCAC
>JADGDA010000040.1 GCA_015228695.1 Alphaproteobacteria bacterium | reverse complement strand
CGCTGGGTGCGCGTGGCCCAATCCCCCCAGGCCGCCCGTTGGCGGCTGACCAACTTCATCCGCCATGCCCGCGAGAAGGTCGGCCTCGGACCGCTGCTTGCCCCCGTTCTCTCCGCCCTGGAGACCGTCGAGAAGCACCAGGCACGCATCCTTCAGCGTTGGGCCTCCACGTTCAGCAACGCTCGCATGGAGGCGCTCAACGGCATCTTCCAGGCCGCCCGTGCAAGAGCCCGCGGCTACCGCAACGTCCAGACCTTCATCACCATGATCTACCTCATCGCCGCCCCCATCGACCTCATCATCAAATCCACTTGAAACGTCGAGGAGCCATGTCGAGAAGGGTTTTCTGGTACTCAAGTGCTTGTGCTGGCGGCTGAATGCGTTGTTCTTCCAATTGGCGCGCATTGTCGATAGCTTGGCGAACCTGTGTGCTCAGCCGTTCAATGTCCTGAGCCAATCTGGCTCCAGTAGCCGCGCGCCAATAGACGGAACGGACATCCTGTATCAACTGCTGAACGGCTTTCCGACGACGTTCACCGGCAACCAGAACGCGGTCACTGTTTTGTTGCGCCCGAATATAGCTGACACCGAAATCAAGGACATTCCACGCAAATCCGAGGCTTGCTGTTCTACGGGTGTTTTCGGTGGACATAGATGGTTCCGTTGACTCGGTGCCAGTAACTGTGTTTAAACTGGTCGAGGCATTATTATTGTCTCGCACATTGTATCCGGCGGATGCCGTGATTTGTGGGAGAAGATCGTATCTTGAGAGGCCCGAAACACCAAGCTGTATTGCCTCATCCATAAGCTTAGTTCTATAGTCAAGATTGTATTTTATGGCGCGCGCCATGGCATCAAACATAGAAATAGGGCCTGATATCGGCTCCTGATCACCAAACATAGACGATCTGTCACTATCATTTTGAGACTGAACGTCTTCCGAAGAAATTTTGGTTGTAAGATTACTACATGCGGAGAGTATCGTTATGGCGGCAACAAGGACAAAAACATTGAGATTTCCGATATCCCTCCACAGGCGCCACTGCCCCCCTATGCAGACGAGGCGCCCTCTCGACTTTATTGGCCCCTCTCCCATAACACCGTTAAACAGCGGCGCGGATTGCGGGCCAGTCGTTGCTCCCGGTAGTCGACTGCTGCTACAAAGCGGAAAACCACATATGTTCCGCGCTACACACCTCACAGAACTACCTCTGCGTAAATTGTCGCCCCCAGCCTGGACGTTTGGCCACATTTTCCTCAATCTATCGTAGACGGCGGCGATTTGCATCCGCCGTTGTGGTTCGGTGCACCAACGACATCATCCCCCCAGCCAGCCCCAGACCACAGCCCCCTCCCACGGAATGGTCTCCTTCAGTGCAGAGATCGATCAGCAGGGGAACTGCGTTTGGCCTTTTTCTGGCGGCTTGACCTCGTGCCGTTTTGCCTGCACCAATCTATCGTGCCAAACTGACCCAGAGGGTGAACCACTTCACATTCGCGTGCGTATTCTTCGCCGTCAGGGCTCCGCTCACCCTCTTTCCGTCTTGTGCACGTTGTGTGAATGGCGACCAGAAACCGCGCAAATCAAATCCGGGGGCGCGGGGGCCGGGAGTTGGTGCGATTGGATGCGGGGCGTCACCGTGTCGCCCAGTTCTCCCCAACCGCAGAGGGGTAGGCGTCCTGATCCTTGACGCCACACTTGAACTGCACGCCATGGCAGCATAGTCTGCCCGGCCAGTGATGCTCGCCGAATAAATTTCGGCATGGTTCAGGGGGGGCGCCCACGAAGGTTTGAGGCTTATGTAGAGCAGGGGCTGCGGTAGTGGTCCACGAGGGGGTGGGAAACACAAGGTGGGCAACACGTTAGAATTGAAACGGCAGGTTCTAATGCGAACGACGTTGTTCGGTTCGCTGGCCGTCGACGACATTGATCACTTGGTGACAACGTCCAAGATATTGGTTCTTCCGGCCAATACGACGTTGTTCTTGAAAGGAGCCCCCGGAGACAGGCTGTATATCGTCATAAAAGGGGTTGTGCGGATTAGCTCGATTTCTGAGGATGGCCGAGAGACAACCCTCAACCTGATGAGCAGTGGCCAGGTTTTCGGAGAAATCGCCGCCATGGATGGAGGGGAGCGCACTGCCGATGCCACCACCCTTGATGCAGTGGAGCTTCTCGTCATTGAGCGGCGGGATCTACTGGTGTTTCTCAACAACAACCCGCAGTGCTGTATTCGCATGTTGGCGGCGTGCAGCGAAAGGCTTCGTTGGATCAGCGAATTGCTGGAAGATGCCTACTACCTCGAACTTCCGACTCGCTTGGCCAAGCGCCTCCACCTCCTTGCCCAGACGTTTGGTCAACAAAGCGACGACGGGATTAGGATCAGTATTCGCCTATCTCAAAAGGACATCGCGAATCACATGAACGTGACCCGCGAAAGCATCAACAAGTGGCTCCGCATTTGGGGGAAAAAAGGCTTTGTCAGCGTGGAGCAGGGCCATATCGTGATTCGCGATCTGAGTGGGCTTCTTGCTTTTCGTCCTTGACGGCGGTCATGTTGAACACACGGTCTCATCTAAACACTTGACCCTTGGTAACAAACCCGAGAAAGCCGTCGGCTGCGGCGTCCGGTAATGGCCCGGCCTGAAAATGGTAAAGCCACATCCGCGATCTGAACTCTTCCGGTAGTGTCCTTAAATCACGATAATGGGCATGGACACCGGATGGGAACACCGACGTTTCGCAATCGTGAAAAATGATGTCCGCCGAGGCATACTGGGCGGCGAGCTTGTTCGGTGTGTGCTGTGTGTCCGCCGTCAACAAAATCGTTTTGCCGTTCATGAGAAACCGAAGGCCGTTGGTGGGCAGGCTCCGCATACCGTCGTCGACATGGGTGGTCTTGATCAGGTGAAAAACAACCCCTTCCCACTCGAATGAGCCACTGGACGCCACGGGGCGCACATCGAAATAGGTGTCAAGGGCAGCAACCCTGCCCTGGATGCTTTGCATACCCCCCGCCAAACTATGCTCCCATAGTTCGGCCACCACATCTTCGCCCCCAAATACTCTGGGCCTGACACATGCAGGATTGAAGCAGGTTGAGAAACCCAACCATTCCATGCCTCCCACATGGTCGGCATGAAGGTGAGAGATGTAGACTGCGTCGATGTCCGCAGCGCCCAGTCCACGTTCAGCCAACGAAAAACGGATATCGCTCCCGCAATCCACAAGCATCTTCTTGCCTGACGGCGCTTCAATCAGCATATTGGACTGCCAGTTGCCGTCACCAACCGTGAAGGCACTGCCGCTACCGAGAAAAACGAATTCCATTTGGTTCTGTACCTGTATTAAGAGGGATAAATCACTCACATCATGGTCCTAACGCGCCCAGATTTTGGGTTCTTCGACGTTTCAAATGGAATCGATTTTGCCATTCGACGCCCCAGAATCTCTTGTTGAAGCCACTGGTAACGTCGAGGATCCCGTTATGGCTCCCTAATACTTTCGTCGAACAGACGGAAAACGGGGTAGAAAAAATAGGATATCACTGAACGCTTGCCAACGACAATTTCGCTCTGCCCAGTCATGCCGGGCGTGAGACGGGTGTCCGAAGGGAGATGCTTCAAGGTCATGGAACCAAGAGACACCCGTGCCTGGTAGTACGCCTGGGGCTGACCGGCCATGATGGCCTGCTGCTCGTTGGAGAAGGCATCGGCACTGATGGTTCGCAGCCGTCCTTCCAGAGTGCCGTGGCGTTGGAATGGAAAAGCGTCAATCTTGATTCTGACCGGATCCCCTTGACGCACATAGCCAATGTCCGCCGCCGGGATGCGCACCTCAACCTCCAGCGGGCTGTCGAGCGGAACCAGCGTCACCACGGGTTCGGCCTCTTTGATCACTGAGCCCACTGACTTACGCACCACGTCAAGCACGATGGCGTTGGCTGGGGTGGTCAGCGTCACCAGTTTGTAGCGCAACTCGGCCTTGGCAAGCTGGTCGGCGAGTTCGTCGCGCCTGCGGCGGGCGGAGACCAGTTCCTCCACCGTCTTCTGCCTCCAGTCGCGGCTGTAATCATCTTTTTCCGCCTGGACTGCGGAAATCTCCCACCGAAGTTCCTCCGCCCTGTTGATCGCCTGCCTGAGTTCGCGATCAATCGCCAGACGCTGATCGTGTTTTTCCAGAGCCTTCAGCTTGGAACCGATGTTTTTTTCCAGAAGCTGGTCGTACATGTCCTCGATCTTGGCCAGTGACTGCACCCGCTGGCGTAGGATGTCGTGATCCTGCAAATTGGTGCCCAGCGCCGCCTTGGCGCGGGAAATCCTTTCGTCGTACAGGGCGAGTCTGCTCAGCCTGGCCTCGTTGCGTTCCTGAAAGACCGCAACCTGGACTCGCTCCTCGGAATCGTCACCAGCGGGAGAATAGCCGCTAAGCGGGCCAGCGAGCTCGGCCTCGATGCGGTTGACCTGGGCCGACAGGCTACCGATTTGGCGACGCATACTCACTAGATCAGCGGAAGCGAACGTGGAGTCCAAAATCGCCAGGGCATCACCGGCCTTGACCCGTTGGCCTGCCTGCGCCATCACCCCACGCAAAATCGAGGTCTCCATGGGTTGCATGACGATGGTGGAGGCAGTCGTAACCAGCTTGCCGCCAGCCACCACAAGCCGGTCCACTTCCGACAGAGAAGCCCAGGCCACCGCCACGGCAATCATCAAAAGCAGCAGATAGAGCGCGCCCCGCGCCGTCCTGGGCAGAGGCCGGTACTCGATCTCCTCGGCATCGGACAGGAACGCCGTCATCTCCACAGCGGGCCGTTGGGAACTCCTGGCCGGAACTGCCGGGGTCACAGATGTCTGTTCTGCTGCTTCCATAGGTGCCTGTAAAGATCGCTGGAGTTCAGCAACGTGTCATGGGTGCCGACGGCCGTCACCCGTCCGCGTTCCAGAACGATAATCGCATCGCAGGCCACCAGGGTGGTCAGCCTATGGGACACGATCAGGACCGTCCGCCCGGCGGAGATGGCAGCGAGGTTATCCATGAAGATCGCCTCGCTGTCCGGGTCAAGAGCGCTGGTAGCCTCGTCGAGAATGAGAATACGAGGCTGGGTGAGCAAGGCGCGGGCGATGGCCAGTCGCTGCTTCTGGCCACCGGAGAGGTTGACCGCGTTCTCCTCCAGCACGGTCTCGAAGCCCTGAGGCAGACGCTCGATGAACTCGTCAGCTCCGGCTTGGCGAGCGACCGCGGCGATGTCCTCAAACCCCGCCGCCGGTCTGGTCATAGCGATATTCTCGCGGATGGTACCGCGGAATAGAAAGTTTTCCTGTAGCACCACGCCGATGCTTCGCCGCAAGTGGACCAGGTCAATCTCGCGCACGTCTGTTCCGTCCAGGCGCACCACCCCCTCCTGCGCCTGATAAAGCCTCTGGATCAGGCGGGTGAGAGTGCTCTTGCCCGATCCGCTGCGACCAACAACGCCCACCACCGCTCCGGCAGGAATGTCCAGGGAAACGTGGTCAAGAGCGGTCGACGCCGACCCGGGATAGCGGAAGCTCACCCCGTCGAACTGGACGCGGCCGGAAAAAACGGGCCGGATACCGGGCTCGAAGCGTTCCGGCCTCCGGTTCATCACCTCTCCCAGCATCCTGAGGGAAAGTGCTGTCTCCTGATAATCCTGCACGAGACCAACGATCTGCACCAGCGGGGTTACCACCCGTCCGGACAGCATCTGGAAGGCAATCAGCACTCCCACCGAAATGGCCTCGTCGAAGACCGCCTGGGCACCGATAGCCACAACGGCGACCATCATCAGCTTTTCCAGGAATCCGGTCAGTGCCTGAGCCCCGATGGAAATGCGACCGACCCGGAAATGCATCTCCACAGCCTGGGCGGCGCGGGTGTCCCACTTGCGCCGCTGTGCCGGCTCGACCGCTAGGGACTTTACCGTGCGCATGCCGCCGATGGTCTCCACCAGCATGGCCTGACGACCGGCCTCGGCGTTGTAGAGATCCGCCAGTCGGCGGCGGAAAGGGCCGATCATGGCCACCACGACCAAGGCGATCAGAAGCGCGAACAAAAGAGTGATCCCCGTCAGCAGCAGACTATAGGTCAGCAGTACGGGCAGAAATATCAGCAACGCCGTGGCATCAAGCAGAGTGAGAAACAGTCGGCCAGTCAGGAATTGGCGTATCTTCTCCGCCTGCTGCATGTGGCGCAGCACGACACCAGCCGAGTTGGTCTCGAAGAAATCGATGGGGAGCTTCAGTAAGTGGCCGAAGGTACGGGTGGAGAGACGGATATCGATGCGATTGGTGGCAACCAATAGCAGATACTGACGCAGATAGCCAAACAGAGCCTCGAAGATCAAGGCCAAGACGATGCCAATGGTCAGGACGTGCAGAGTGGCTTGGCTATGGTGCACTAGAACCTTGTCGATAACGAGCTGGAAGAAGATCGGCGTCACCAATCCAACGGCGTTCAAGGTCAGAGCAGCAATAGCGATATCGCGGAACAGACTCTTCTGGCGCAGGCACTCTCCGACGAACCATCCCAGCCCGAAGGGCTGGTTCTCGTCGGCCAAGTCGAAAGGCCGCTTCAGCAGAATCAGTTCGCCGCTCCAGGCCTCCAGGAAGACCTCGGCCTTAATGACCATCACCTCTGGCTGATCGGCCAGAGGATCAAGCACGGCCACTTGGGGATGGCCTCCCTCCTCCGGCCGCACGCCGGCAAGGACCACCGTGTTGCCGTTGGCAAGGCGGGCCAGCGCCGGAAAGACATTGCCAAGACGGACCAGACGCTTCCACTCGATCCGAAATGCCTTGGCCTTCAGTCCAAGCCTGCGTGCAATGCGCAGCAGTGCCTCGGTCGGCAGTTCGGCGGGAGGAATCACATGGTCATGCACCAGACGCTCGACCGAGGTCGGAATGCCGTGATGCTGCGCGACCGCGACCAAGCAGTGCAGAGCCGTGTGGGAACAGGAGGAACTGCCGGACAGGCCTTCGCCCCTGCCATCTGCTTCGGACGATTCCTGTGCCGCGACGCTCATGTGGCGAAGTTGGGCGAACGCGGCGAGACGGACAGGGTCGGAGCGGGAGCCACCTGCGCTGCCACAGGCTTTGCCGCTGTGGAAGTCTGCATTTCGCTGGTCGGTTGTTTTTCTTCATCACTGATGGTCACCACGCCCGCGTCGGCAAGGCGTCTCATGACGTCCCCCTGTGCCTCGAAGGCGCGCAGAAAGGCCTCAACAGGCATGATGATGCGCTGACGGAACGTCATCTTCGGCTGATTGGCGGCATCCCGCTCGGTAGCCGACAGGGCCACCAAATCCATACGGACTACGCCACCAACAACACTGATTTCGCCGATACCGTCGGCGAAGACATCGTTTTCCATGAACTCCCCCAAGTTCTGGGCCGACCCCAAGTTCTAGGCCAAATTGTATTGCTGGCACTATAACAGCACCTCGGGGCGGCAGCAGGAAGAATTTTCCTTCTCCACCCCGAGGCGTAGGCCATGCGGACGCGGGATTTAGGCCGCAGCGAGCATGCCCTGGGCCTTGTTGCCGAAGTCAGCCTTATAGGTGACGTCGACACTGGCGAACGCATCAAGCTTCTGGCGATCCTCGTAGGTCACCAGAGAGTTGGCGAGTTCACCCGACGCCATCTGCACCCTCTGCGCGTCGTAGTCAAAGCTGGTAAGATCGACTCCGCCGTCCTTCCAGGCGGTGGTCGTAGTGGTCAGGTCGGCGCTCATGGTGTAGCGGGCCTTGATGGTGACCGGCCTGCTGCCATCACCCAGGTTGGAGAACTTGAAGATGTCACCGAGGAGACCAGTCCGCACCTCACCCAGGCTCGACTCCATGGTGACCGCAACGCGGGAACGGCCAGTGTCAAGAAAGATCTGCTGGGCGATGTCGATCTGGTCCTTGCCGACGCGCACGTCGTCGCGGGTGGCGAGGCTCTTCAGATCATAGAGGCTGCCACCCGAATCGTTGACCTTGAGGGCATCCACGTTGGTCAGACCGGTAACCTTGTAGCTGGCAGCGGAAGCCGAAATGACGGACGTGTCAACCAGGAAGCCGTTTCCGTCGCTGACAACCGCAGCGGTGAGGCTGATGGGATAGCTGACATGGATCTTGGAGTCGGGCAGGTCGTTGTTGCTCTTGCCCAGCACCATCGCCTCCAGCCCCTTGTTCTGCACCGTCACGATCGTCGAAAACTTGAGCGAGTCGGTGAACAGATTGGCCGGCACCGTTTTAATGGTGGCAAGAGACGTGTTGCTCATCTTGTTGGTTGTGTCTTGGATCTGGAATCTCAGGTTCTGGCTGGAGAGGGTGGTATCACCCACATAGGTCACGCTCTTCAACTCGGCGAGCGAGGATAGGGTGATGCTGCCGTTGTCGATGACCTTGCCATTATACTCAAGATGACCCTTGCCGATGGCCAGATCACGGATGGTCAGGCTTTTCACGTTGGAACTGGTGCTGAGTTGGACCAGATCGGAAAGGGCAACGCGCTCCAAACCGTCCACGGTCTGACGCTTGACGGTTACGCTGAGGCTGGGAGCGACGGAAACAACAGGAACCAGGACGTTGACGGTTCCGGAAACCTCCTGACTCCAGGCTCCCTCCTTGTCCATGACCGCGACCTTGAACGTATTCTTGCTGGCCGCGTCGCCAGTGACGTAGGTGAGCTTGCTCACCTCGGCACGGCTGAGCTCGATGCTGGCACCGTCGATTCGCTTCCCGCCAAGTATGAAATAACCGCCATTGGCCGACACGTCGGTCAGACGGAAACGAGTCACCGTGTTGCTACCCTGCAAATCGCTATAGCTGAATAGGGACGTCGCATTGATCGTAGTGCCGGCATTCAGGCTCCGGCTAATAGCCGTAACGACAGGAGCGACGTTCTCGGTCACGGTGGTGATGACACCGGAACCATTGGCACCGGTGATGCTGTTGTAGGCACCATTGATATTGAAAGAACCAACCTCGATCCTGTTGGCAGCGGCATCTTTACCGCTGACGTAGCTCACTTTTCTCAGATCTGCCGCACTGACTTCCAGCGCCTCGCCATCATACTTCTTTCCGTTGAAGACGAAGTATCCCCCACCTTTGTCCATATCCTTAAACACGTACTTCTGCACGGTATTTCCGGTGGCACTCTTCACAGAGAACAGCGAGGACGCCGAAATTGCCTGTCCAGCAGCCATCACGCGACTGTTCACGGTAACTCTCGAAGCAACCGGAGTGGATGGGGAAGCCGGAAAAATGGGCTTCGCGTTCAACTTTTGCTGATTCTGGCTAGCCATGGGAACCCCCTCTTCTTAGGCATGAAGTCAAGCACCGTTGACCCTCAAGCAATGGGTGGAGCTTAGAAGCGATGGCAGCTCCTGAAAGTGAGCGTCATCACACGCAATGCCCTTTTTCCGGATCCTCGACGTCTCAAGTGATGGATTTGAAGATGTCTGCGCCACCGGCACGTCGTGACGACAGCGATCTATGCCAAGGTCGATCGTGAGGCATTGCGGACGATTGGCCCTCTCAGGCCACCGCGTAGCGGCGCGAAGCGTCGTTGACGGACGCGAGCACGGTGTCACCCTGACGGCGATGAGGGCAGGTTCTTTCCCTCGCAATCCACTTGCGACGTCGAGGAGCCGAATAGACGATGCTGTCGTAGGTGTAGCCGGTGTTGGCGGCGAGGCAAGCAGGCCTGCGGGTCTCGGAAAAAGAAACGGCCGCAGCGCTGAAGTCCTGGCCCGCCATCCGCCCAACCTATGGTGGTTGCGACCTGTTCTTCAATGCGTCGGATAAGGCGATGACCTGCTTCGGCTTCAAATATATCCTTGCCAAACACGTTGCCACAGCAACGATCAAGCAGCCGTCCATCGCCAAGAAGCATGTCACGCCCCACGTCCTGCGGCACACCTGCGCCATGCACACCCTGCAGGCGGCCGGTGATGTGCGCAAGGTCTCTCTGTGGTTGGGCCACGCCAGCATCCAAAGCACGGAAATCTATCTCCGGGCCGATCCAACCGAAAAGCTTGAGGCGCTCACCAAGTCGATCGCCCCAACGCTGACACGTGGCCGGTTCAAGGCGCCTGACAAGCTCATGGCGATGCTGAAGGAGGTCGGAAAGACGTAAATATTATGTGACATGATCCATCGTTGAACACAGCGACGTTGCCGCCGCAGGCTCCACATAAAAAATGAAAGCACATAATACCTCAATGATCATTCCCATGATGGGCGGGATTCCCACGGAGCGGAACCACCATTCAGGCGGACAACATCCAGGCAGGCGGTCACGACGACAGGATCGTAGAGACTGTCGGCATTGGTTTCGATCTCGTCCAGCGCCGTGGCCATTCCGAGAGCGGCCCGATAAGGTCGGTGCGAACTGATGGCTTCGACCACGTCGGCGACGGCGAGAATCCGCGCTTCAAGGATGGTCTCGTCGCCCTTGAGGCCACCGGGGTAGCCGGAGCCGTTAAAGCGCTCGTGATGCTGGAGAATCATGGTGGCCACCGGCCACGGAAATTCGATGCCCTGCACGATCTCCCGCCCCGTCTCGGGATGTTCCTTGATGATGCTGAACGCCGCGTCGGATAGCTTGCCAGGCCGACTGAGAATGTCGGAGGGGACGGCGATCTTGCCAATATCGTGAATAAGCGCCCCCGTGTACAACCCTTCGACGACATGGCCGAGCAAGCCCATTTCTTCACCGATGGCGGAAGCTAGGAGGGCAACCCGCCGCTGATGGCCGGCGGTGTAAGGATCGCGCAGTTCCAGGGTCAACGACACCGCGCGCACCGTTTGCCGCTGTATCCGTTTCAGTTGCTCGGCGCTACGCCGCCGTTCCTCGTCGGCGGCCTTACGTTCAATGGCGTAGAGGACGATCCGGCGGATCAAGTCGCCGTCGCCCTGACCCTTGACCAAGTAGTCCTGGCAACCAAGCCGGATCGCTTGTAGAGCCGCCGCTTCGTCGTCTAGACCAGTTAAGACGACAACGGGTAAGGTGGGAGCGGCCTTGCGCACCGCATCCACGGTGTTCATCCCCTGGCTATCGGGGAGCGACAGGTCGAGAAGGACCGCGTCGGGCGCGCGGGCCGCGATAAGCGCCAGGGCTTCCCGCAGACACCCGGTGCACGCAAGACGGAAGCCCCCCACCCCTCCCAGCATGATCTGAACGAGGCGCGCGTCGCCAGGATTGTCATCCACGAGCAACAGCTCAACAGGGGACACGGACATATTCGCCATGGGCGTCCCTCCCCGCATCCCCCTATCATAGGCCGAATAGGCGCATGGCGGAAGGTCAATCGGGATAGAGGACAGGGTAAAATCACCAATCGTTAACGCCGCCATTGGCTCATTGAGAGTTGTGTGATGTGCAGGGGTTCCGCCTTCATCAGAACTCTATCTGCCGCAGGAACCCTCATTTTCTGGCCACGGATCAGCGTGTTGCACGGATACTCCTGCTGAGGTAATTCCGTCCTCCTTCTCGTGAATTACCCGTTTCCGGGTGCTTCCGTTACCCATAACCGGGAATTGTGCGCAGCAGCGCCGCATGTAGAATGAGAGGGCGCAGCAAACCCAGCCCGACAGGCCCGCTAGCATGGACGTCATATTCCTGGTCTATGGCTTGTCCTTCCTGCTGATGGGCGTGGTCATCGTCGCCCGTCACGAAGACGGGAGCCGTCTCGACTTGGCCGGCATGCTCTGGCTGCTGGCGTCGTTCGGTTTTGTTCATGGGTTCAGGGAATGGATGGACCTCTGGCGGGTGGTGCGGGGCGATTCCGCAGGGCTGGCCACAGCCCGACCGCTCGTGCTGCTTGTCTCTTACCTCCTGCTGTTTGAATTCGGTCGCCGGTTGACGCGGGCATCCCTGCCCGACGGCGTGGTGCGGCGGTCGCTTGGCCCCTGGGTTTATGCACCGCTGCTGAGCGGAGTTCTGGCCGGAACCGCCGTTTCGGACCATCCTCTGGTGGCGATGGACATCTGGTCGCGCTATCTGGCCGGCTTCACCGGAGCGGTCCTGACCGGCATCGGCTTCCATCTCTTCGACCGTCACCACATTTTGCCCCACGTGTCGAAGCGGGATGCCTTTCTTGTCCACGTGGCCTGCCGTGCCGCCAGTGTGACGTTTTTCGCCTATGCTGTTCTGGGCGGACTTGTGGCGACGTCCGCCAGCTGGTTTCCCGCGTCGGTCGTCAATCAGGACACCTTCCTGGCGACCGTTCACCTGCCCGTTCAGTTGTTCCGTACCATCTGCGCGGTACTGGTGGCAATTTCCGTGGCGACGCTGCTCAAGGTGTTTCACCTGGAAGGCATGCGGCGCCTGTACGACGAAGTGACCGAGCGGCAGCGCGCCGAAACCGATCTGCGGGTGAGCAATGCCCGGCTGAAGCTGGTGCTGGAAACCACGGCCGAGGGCATCATCGGTATCGATGACGAAAGCCGGGTCATATTCGCCAATCGGGCCGCCACCGAAATCCTGGCTTGGCCGTCGGCGGAGGCCATGCACGGCAGGGCGATCCCCGAGGTGCTGAGGCACCAGCTCTCCAACGGCCGCTTCTGCACCAACACTGATGAGGACTGCCAAATTCGCGGCACGCTTACCGACGGAAAGACCCGCCGCGTCGCCGACGAGATGTTCGTCAGCAATACCGACATCGCACGTCCAGTTGAATATGTCGTGGCTCCCCTTATCGTCATGGACGTTCCGATCGGCGCCGTCGTTGCGTTCCATGATATCACGGAACGGAAACGAAACGAAATGGCGCTGGCGGCATCCAATGCCGAATTGGAACAATTCGCTTATGCGGCCTCGCACGATCTGCGCCAGCCGTTGCGCATGATCAACAGCTATCTTCAGCTTCTGGAGAGGCATTTGGCCGATCGACTGGACGACGAGAACCGCGAGTTCGTGGATTTTGTCCGCGACGGTGCCACCCGGATGGATCAGATGCTGGTGGCGCTTCTGGAATACTCGCGGGTCGGCCGTACCGGCGAGCCGATGGAGATGTTGGACAGTCGCGAGGCGCTGGCAGAATCGCTCCGGTTTCTATCTCCGGCTATCGAAGATGCCGCTGCCGAGATCGTGGTTACCGGCGATTGGCCCAAAATCCTTGTGAGCCGCAACGAAGTGGTGCGACTGTTCCAGAATCTGATCGGCAATGCCATCAAATATCGGAAAGACGATCAACCACCCAGAATCGCCGTTTCCATGGAAGCGGGTCAGAACGAGTGGGTCTTTGCGGTCCGCGATAACGGTATCGGCATCGACCCGACACAGGCCGACAAGCTGTTCAAGGTCTTTTCCCGCCTCCGTGCCCGCGACAAGCACGAGGGCACCGGCGTCGGTCTTGCCATCTGCCGCAAGATCGTCGAGCGCCACGGCGGGCGAATTTGGATGAACTCCGAGGGGGACAACATGGGCTGCGCCTTCTATTTCACCCTTCTCATGAGCAATGACCGGAAACATTCAACTTTAGAGGGTTGCGGG
>JADGDA010000409.1 GCA_015228695.1 Alphaproteobacteria bacterium | reverse complement strand
AAGGTCAGACTGCCGATCCCCGCGAACAGATCGGCGACCGGGGACAACGGACCCACGGCGTCCCTCACGCGCGCGGCAAGGAGGGCCTCTCCCTCCCCGCTCGGTTGCAGGAAGGCTCCGGGGGGAAGGTCCACCGCCACTCCGGCGGGAAAAACCTGCGGAGGCCGGCGCCGGACCACCGGATCGATGGGGGAACCGCCGCCCGGACGCCACGACAGCCGCGCCAGATCCCGTTCCCCGGCGAACGCCGCCAACGCCTCGCGCCGGGCAAGATCGAGCGGGCCGGGGGCCTCGATGATCATGTCCACTCCGCCCCCGGTCGCGGCGACCGTCACCCCGCCCCCCTCTCCGGGCCGGGTGACGCAGGCCAGCAGCCGCCGCAACGGCGCGATCAGGGACCGGAGCGCCGGCAACAGCAGGGCGCAATCGTCCAGGTCGACGATGCGATGGCTCTGGCGCTCGAAAAAGCCGAGCGTCACTCCGGCGGCGCGGTGAATGAAGGCGAATCCGGCCCGACGGCGGGAGCCGGAGGGAACGGCGGCCAGGGGTTCCACCTCGACGCCGGTCAATCCGCGCCGTGCCAGGGCCGTGACCGCCAGATCCCTTTTCCAGGCGCGGTAGCCGGCGGGCTCCAGATGCTGGAGCGCGCACCCGCCGCAGACGCCGAAATGGGGGCAGAACGGATCGGCCCGATGGGGCGAGGCGTTCACCACCCGCACGACCCGGCCCGCCACCTCCCCGCCATGGCGCCCCAGGAGGCGCGCAACGACCGTCTCCCCCGGCAGCGCACCGGGAAGATAGACGGCCTCCCCTCCCAGACGCGCAACCCCGTGCCCCTGGGCGCCGAGGAAGTCGACGTCCAGGGAAACCTCTTCGGAGAAACCAAGTCCCCGGCCGGGCTTTCCCCGGCCGGAGGACCGTGCGCGCGTCATTGTCCGGGTGGCGTCGTCCGGACTAGAAGTCTCCGTTCGCGGCGCCGTTCATGACCTCCTGGATCACGCCCCAGACCCGGATGGCTTCCTTGCGCAGCTCGGGCGGCAGCGGCTTGCCGCCGAAGATCATCATGTCGAGACGCATGGTGAAGAGCCACAGCTTGCCCTTCTGGTCCTCGACCACGCTGATGCGGCAGGGCATGAAGGCGGTGTAGACGTTGTTGTAGTCGGCCATCATCTTGCCGACTCGGGCATCGCAGAACGACATGAACGCCACATGCCGGTAGGGCTTCTCGGTGATGGCCTCCACCTGCTTGTAGAACGGGGCCTCGCCGACGAACAGGAAGTTGCGGGCGTTGGCGAGGCTCTTCATCGATTCCTTGACATCCGCGACCGAGATGCCGTCCTTCACCGGCACGGCAAGGACCATGGCGTTGGCGGGGTCCTTGGTCTCCAGCAGGGTCTTGGCGAAGGCCGTGTAGGTGGGAATGATCTCGGGATCGAACTCGGACAGGATGCTCTTCGCCTTCACATAGCCCACTGCCCCGGCGATGATGGCGAGCAGGCCGATCAGCGCCAGTATGTTTCTGAAGAATTTCATTTTGTTCCCCCTGTCTTGCCGGGCGCGGCCGGCGACGCGGCGACGTTATACTACAAAAGCGCCACGACCGTACAGCATTCCCGGAACGCCCGCCGCATCCCGGAAGCATCTTGCGAAGCAACCGGCGCGTCCCGTCCGGTATCGGGGATGTGGAGTTCCTCGACGGTTCGAGTGGAACTGTCCCTCCACCGCCAGCCCTCCACCGTCACTCCGACGGCGATCGGGGCAGGTTCATTTCCTCGGAAATCCACTTGCGACGTCGAGGAGCCCTATTTCCCCATCGTTTTCGTGTAGCGCACCTTCATGCCCAGCGGGAGTTGGACATCGAAGTGGCGTCCGTCGACGATCGTATAAACTTGGCCGCTGGCTTCGCCCTTGGCGGTGACGACGACCCGGCTGCCGGCGATTTCATAGGCAACCGGCTTCGCCTGATCACCGGCGATCATCGTGTCCTCGGTGAAGACGATCACGGGGGACCCCGCCCCGGCGACGTTCAACGCCGCCCCCACCATCGAGCCGGCATCGACGCCCTCGGCGCGCCACTCGCCGATCAGGGGGTTCTTCTCGCCGCAGGCCGTCACGGAAAGCGCCGTGAAAACCAAAGCCGCCACGACGCCACGCCATTCCGCCACGGTCATCATTCCCCTCTATCCCCC
>JADGDA010000408.1 GCA_015228695.1 Alphaproteobacteria bacterium | reverse complement strand
CCGATACCCCGATGTAGATGCAGTCGGAACTGGGTCGCCACAGTCTCCTCATCGACATCTAGCCCGTCCTTGAGGCAGCGCTGGCGAACCAACGCCGTGAACAATTCGGCATACCGGCCGCCGAACACGCGCCAGGACATCTCGACATTGCTGTCGGCGGCAATCTTCACCGGCGGTGGCACCGTGGGCTCTGCCAGAGAGACGCAGAGAGCCCAGCGGCAAAGCACGTTCCAGTGCTCGATGCCGGTGTGACGCTTCAGGCGGATCAGCTGCTCGCGGGCCTGATGCGACAGCTTGACGTGCTCAATGGCCATGGCGCGCCTCCCCGCCGAAATAACCCTCGCGAATGGTTGTCGCTGACAGCGTGTCATCGAACTCGAGCTCGTAGCTCCGCCCGATCCACGGCTTCAGACTGTCGTAATAGCTGCCGAAGATTTCCTCGTCTGTCGAAAGCAGGATGACCTGGTGGCTCGCATGGGGGAAATACCGGGTAAGCAGCAGCTTGCGGTGGATCGAATCCAGGCGTCCCAGCGGCGTATCGATGATCGTCGGCAGCGGGCGCCGCGAAGTCCGCGCCAGGCCCCACAGGATAGCAACCGACAACAGCTGGCGTTCGCCCGCCGATAGCCGCTCGGGAGGCATCACGCTGCCGTTCTTGTCGTTGAGGTCCAGTGCGAAGGTGTCGGGATCGATACGCACCGTCTTGACCAGACTGTCCTTGCGCAGGAGCTGCTTCAAGCTGTCCAGCACAAGGGTCTCGATACGCTCCACATGGCGCCGGACAATCTCCCCGCGGAACTTGGTCAAGGTGTTGCGGACCTTCTCCGAGTAACTGATGACGCGCGTGGTCTCGCCGACCGCCACTTGCTCCTCGGCCGCCTCACGACGCAGGCGCTCCAGTTCACGGCCCCGACGGTCGATGTTGCGGGTCAACGCCTCCTCTTCGGTCTCGGCCTTGCGCAGCTCGTCCTCAAGCGAAGCAACCTCGGCTACCAGATGCTCCCGCTGGGCAACGACTGCGGCAAGCGCATCGGCCGTCGGGACGGCAGCGACCGCAGCGGCGGCATCTTCCATACGCGCCGACGCCGAGGACTCCTGCTCCAGCAGGCCAAGAAGCTCCTTCTCAGTGCGCGGCAGCACCTCGGCCCGCAACTCCGTCAGGATGGCCCTGGCCTCGGCGCTAAGGGCGAAGACGGGCTGCACGTAGGAATTCTCGCGTTCTTCGATGTCCTGATGCAGGTACCGCTTTAACTTGGCCAGGGCCTTGTCACCAGTGCCCCAGGAGCCAAGCCTCTCGAGGATGTCCTGGTCACGCTCCTTCAGAATGGCGGCCGCGTCCCTTATCAGGAGTGCCTTAGCTTCATGGGCATCGGCCGAAGCCACTCCAGCCAGCAAATCCTGGACCAGCAGCAGGGGCGCGGGGCCGGCAACGAACTCACGCAGGTCCCTGGTCGCTTCTGTGTGTTCGGCGCTGGCCCGGACCTGAGACGCTTCCAGTTCAGCCCGGCGCTCGTACAATGAGCCGCCCTCCTGGCGGTACTTTTCCTCGCACTCGTGCAAGCGCTTGCGTGTCTGGTCGAGCTTGGTCCGCAGACGCGCCTGGCGTTGATGGGAAGCGCGGCGCTCCTGCTCGACCTCGTAGAATTCGGTCTCCAGGGCCGTGATCCGCTCACGGTCGGCCGCGTCCTTGGTCTCGGTTCGCTTCCGGCGCTCCAGCAACACCAAGTCGGCCGACAGCTTCTCCACCAAGTCCAGGCCCAATAAATTGTAGACTGCGGTAGCGATCATGCGCGCCGAGGACTGTGGGTCAGCGTAACCCTCGATTTTCTCGCCGTCGTAGAGGAATAGCGGGGCAATGCGCGATGGCAGAAACTCTTCTACTTGCTCGACCCAGTTCTCGGTCAGCAGGGGCTCTAAGCGGCCGTTGACGATGACCTCCAGGCGCTCCGTGCACCCTTTGCCAGTCTTCGCCCAGGAACGATGGATTTGGTAACGGTTCTCCCGCCCCTCGCGCATGTGTCGGAATGACAGCTCCACCGCTGCTTCTGGGACATCGGCCCCCCGGCTGATGGTTTGCAGCAAATAGTCATCGTAGGACAGGTTCTTGCGACCAGAGCACTTAGCATGAGGCCCATACAGGCAAAGCTGAAGGGCGTCCAAAATGGTCGTCTTGCCAGCGCCGTTCAGGCCG
>JADGDA010000407.1 GCA_015228695.1 Alphaproteobacteria bacterium | reverse complement strand
TGCCGGCGACGCCGCGGCGGAAGAACCGATCCGCGAGGAGCGGCCGTTCGCTGAAGCCCTGGACATCCTCCTGGGCGCGAAGGGTCTCGAACCGCACCGCGCCGGTGGCGGAGGCGATCGCCGCCGCCTCGTCCCTCAGACCGAGAAAACCGGCGGCGATGGTGAACAGCCCCTCGGCATCGATGCACAGATCCTCGTAGCGAATCACCAGTCGCCGCAGTTCCGGGGCGTCGAGCCAGCTTTCCACATGGCCGCTCCATGTGCCGAGATGTTGCGGCAACTGCCGGGGCAGCCTCCGTCGGCCGTGATCGAGGCGGTGACCGGGATCAGCCATCGCGGCGACGGCCCAGTCCACGGAGCGGTTGTTGTGATGGGCGAAGGAGACGGCGACGTCGCGGGGATCGCGCACCAAATAGACCGCGCCCAGGGTCACCGCCGGAGGGAAAAGCGGCCTCCCCTCCGGCGTGACGCCCCAGCGGTCGTGAACCTTGCGCAGAAGCGGAGCCGTGGCCTCGGCGGCCTCGACCTCGTATTGCCGAGGCCGGGCACGGGCGATCTCATCGTCGGTGAGATCGCCGGATTCCAGTTCCAGCACTCTCTCGAACTCGTTTCGTATCGCCCCGTGGCTCACCCGATCCAGAGGAGCGCCGAAATCGACCGGACCACCGCCGCGCGCCAGACTTTGCAGGAACAGGCGCAGCCATGTGTTGCCCGATTTGGGATAGGACGCAATCCAATAGAACCCGCTCATCGCCCGCCCAGACCGCGCGCGTGAGCCTCCACCGCCGCCGCCAGATCGTCGAGGGTGGAAAGCGGGTCCTCCTCGCGGACCTTGAGCAGATGGACCGGCATGGCCCGGACCAGGGCGGCGGCCCCACGGAACAGCGTCCCGGACGGGGTGATCGCGAGACCGACACCGCGGCGGTAGGCCATCGCATCCACCCGGGCCACGGCCTCGGCCGGCCCCGGCCGTTCGATTCCGGCCGGGGCGCTTTCCCGGACCCGAAGCAGCAGATACAGGGCGCGCGGCGCCAATGGCGCCGGATCGAAACCGGTTCGGGCCGGAACGGAATACTTGGGCTGGCCGGGGCGATTGACCACCAATCCCGACGGGTCGATACCCAGTTCCGACATGACGTCGAGCGACAGCTTGAGAGCGGGTCCCCCCGGCAGAACCCGCACGTCATCCTGCCGCCGACAGGCGACCGCCACCACGTCGTCGGCCAACAGCGGGTGGCCGCGACGGACCAGGGCCGCCGCCAGGGTCGACTTTCCGGCCCCGGAGGCCCCGGCAATCATCAGCGCCCGCCCGTCCAGGCGCACCGCCGAGGCGTGCAACGGGAACAGGCCGCGCTGATGGCACAGCACCCCGACCATGGTCCCCAGCAGGAACACCCCGATGTCGTTGGCGTCCGCCCCCGCCGCCGGCTCGATCACCACCCGGCGGCCGCAAAGCGCCTCGTACCGCGCCACCCCCGCGATGGTCAGGCGATAGACGCCGCCGGCCCATGCCTGCCAGTGCGGCCGATCGATCAGCGGCGCCTCCGGCCGGTCGGGAAGATCGCCGAGGACGACCTCGACGTCCGGGGGGCGGTCATCGCCGTTCCAGGGCGGCAGGCCTTCGAGCGCAAACTCCGAACGGACCCTCCAACCGTACAGGACCCGGTCGCCGTTCATCGGCGGAACATGCCGGGGATGCCGCTCAATGGGTCACCTCGATCAGCCCTTCCTCCGCCATCCGCTCCAGCAGCAGGCGAACGTCGCGCTCGATGGTCGCCCTGTCCGCATCGTACTCCCCGGCGAGACCGGCGCACAGATCGGCCAGCCGCATCGGTTGGCCGAGCCGTTGCCAGATCGCCATGCCGATGGCATCGAGACCATAATACCGCCGCCGGGCCACATGCATCAGGACCATTTCCGCGTCAACCTCGGTGGAAAGGATATCGGGAGCACAGCGGATTTCGTCCGTGTCGGCAATGGGGAACGCCATATCGGAACCTCCGGGGACAACGGTTCCCGGAGGCTAGCGAGACGGGCCGGCATTGTCGAGTTGCATTTATGAGCCGCTCACGGCACGGAATCCAGGTTAACGAGAAGCTGACTTGTGCGGGCCTCCTTCTCGGCGAGACGTGGGTGGCCGGGTCGAGCCAGAAGGAGGCCCGTGGATACGCGGGTCGAGCCCCGCGCATGACGACCTTTGA
>JADGDA010000406.1 GCA_015228695.1 Alphaproteobacteria bacterium | reverse complement strand
ACCGCCGCCTCGTCGGGGGAATGCCGGTCCATCACGTCCATCACGCCCTCGTGCAGTTGAACCAGCCGCTCCGCCAACGGCCGTTCCGCGTCGGAACGGATCACCCCGTCCGCGACATGGCGCAGACGGTTGCCGACCGCCTCGATCACCCCCCAGCCGGTGACGCGCAACCCCGGATCCAGTCCCAGCAGTATCATCAGGTCGTCCCTAAGCCCCGAGGCGTTCCATGATCGCCTCGGGAATGTCGAAGTTGGCGGCCACGCGCTGCACGTCGTCGTTGTCGTCGAGCAGGTCCAGGAACTTCAGCAGGGTCTGCGCGGACTCCTCGTCGCCCACCGGCACGGTGACCAGGGGACGCCAGTCCAGACGGGCGGCCTCCGGCGGCCCGAACCGGCCTTCCAGCGCGTCGCGCACGCCGCCCAGATCGTCGGGCGCGCAGTAGACGTCGTGACCGCCCTCGCCGGACTCGACGTCGCTGGCCCCGGCCTCGATCGCCGCTTCCAGCATGTCGTCGCCCGACGCGACCGCGGCTCCGTAGTGGACGGCCCCGACCCGCTCGAAGTTGAAGGAGACGCTGTTGGTTTCCCCCAGGGTGCCGCCGTTCTTGTTGAAGGCGGCGCGGACCTCGGCGGCGGTGCGGTTGCGGTTGTCGGTCAGGGCCTCGACGATCACCGCCACGTTGCCGGGACCGTATCCCTCGTAACGCACGTCCTCGTAGTTGGCGCCGTCGGTTCCCGAGGCGGCGCGCTTGATCGCGCGGTCGATATTGTCCTTGGGCATGTTCTGCACCCGCGCCGCCTGGATCGCCGCCCGCAGGCGCGGATTCATTTCCGGCTGGGGCAGACCGCTTTTGGCGGCGACGGTGATTTCCCGGGCGAGTTTGGCGAACATGCGCGCCCGCTTGGCGTCCTGGGCGCCCTTGCGGAACATGATGTTTTTGAATTGAGAGTGACCTGCCATCTGAACGATACCTGCTTCTTGAGCCAAAAGACCCCGCGCGGAACGACACGCACCCATCCCGACGCCACGGAGCCGCCGCTTGTACCATGTCTTGTGGCGGCCGCCTAGAACGGCACGGAGACCACGACAGCCGTTTTCACCAAAGCCTCCGTCCCGGACTAACAAGGCAATATGGCGACTTTGGGGCGGACAGAACCGCCGTCAGGGGCGTTGCCAACGCACCCGCTCTGTGCCACCATTCCGGATGCCTGCCCCATGGGATACTGGCGCCGTGCCGATGAAAACTTCGAAACGTGGCGTTTACCTGGTTGATCCGGGAACCGACAGCAACCTGAACCTCCTGCCGCTCGGGGTCGGTCGTATCGCGTCCTATTGCCGGGTTCAGCCGGGTTTGGCCGGGGAGTTCGACATCTCCGTCCGCTATCTGCGCGTCGCCCCCCGGACCCTGGCCGCCGGGATGGAGCGTCCGGTGGTCGCGGGGCTTGCCGCCTATGTGTGGAACATGCGGGCGACCCTTGCATACGCCGAGGCGATCCGGGCCGAGCACCCGGATTGCCTCATCGTTCTCGGCGGCGCCTCCATCCCCAAGCGGGAAGACCGCGCGCGCGCGTTTCTCGCCGCCCACCCGGTGGTGGACGTCCTGGTCCAGGGCGAGGGCGAGATCACCTTCGCCGAGTTGCTGGAGGCGGTCGCGGAGGGGCGGAGCCCCGCCGGAATCCGGGGATTGTCGGTCCGGGATCCCTCCGCTCCGGGCGGTGTGGCCGTTTCCCCTCCGCGCACCCCCTTTGAGGACTTGAACCAGTTTCCATCCCCGTTTCTCGACGGCATTTTCGACGGCCTCATGAAGCTGCATGCCGACCGGGTCACCGGAGCCCTCATCGAAAGCAACCGGGGCTGTCCCTATTCCTGCACCTTCTGCGACTGGGGGGGGGCCGATCTGCGCAAGATCAACTCCTTCGATCCGGAGCGGACGAAGGCCGAGGTGGACTGGGTCGGGGATCACGGCATTCCGTACATCTTCCTCGCCGACGCCAATTTCGGCATTTTCTTCGAGCGCGACCTGTCCCTGGCGGATCACATCGCCGCCTGCTTCCAGCGCACGGGCAACCCGCGCTTCCTCGGCATCAATTTCACCAAGAACAGCAACGAACGGGTGGTCGCCATCGCCGAGCGCCTCCTGTCGGGCGGCATTCAGGCGGGCGTGACCCTGGCCGCCCAGTCCTTCCACCCGCCGACTCTGGCCGC
>JADGDA010000405.1 GCA_015228695.1 Alphaproteobacteria bacterium | reverse complement strand
GCTGAAAACTTGGAGAGAGATTACGGCTGGGGTCCATAAAGGTTGCCACTCTTCGTGCGACTTCACATTTCGGAAGTCGCTCCGCGGCACGGTAATGTCCCGCCCGCTGCAACACTTGTAGCAGCTTCTCCCACGTACCTCCACGAATGGCGTCGGGCGCCCGGTAAGCGGCTTTCCGATTCAGGGTGCTCGACACGCCGGGATAGGCTTTACATAACGCGGGAACGTCACCAAAGAACCATGCCTCCAATTCTTCAACAACGATCCGGTTAACGACCCGAAACACACCGCGGGCATCGGGCCTGGATTTGGTCGACAAGCCCGCCTGAGCGGCTATGCGCTCCAACGTGGCCTTCAAGTCGGTACAAATATCGTCATCCCGATCGATAATGACAAGGGCGCGAATATCCTCGCCACCAAGCCTTTTGGCATACCCGGCAAGGCGTGCGGGAAGGTCCGTTAACAGTCGTTGTTTCGAGCTGTGGTCGATAATTGTGATGCCACCATAACGATCGCCAAGGAGCCTGGGCAACAAAATGCCGAGAGCCTCCTGCATGGAGGGTTCCTCGACATGAATGTAGATCGTCAAGGCATGCCTCCGTCAGGGATTGCCAATCTCGAAATAGTTTTCCATCCATAGGTCGCCGAGAACGGCCCCGGCCCCCAGCATGTCCTGAATCCCCGGCATGTCCGCAATTCGCTTGGCCACGGCATAGCCGTCCGACCCGCGCATCATGGCCCAAACCTGCCGGGGGATCAGCGCGTTGATGAAGAAGGGCGAGTGAGTGGTGACGATAAGCTGCGTATTGGCCGTGGCTTGGTCACATTCCTCGGCCAATTGCCGGAGCAGCTTGGGATGCAGGAAATTCTCCGGCTCTTCAATGCCGACCAGCGGTGGCGGCATCGGGTCGTTCAACTGAACCAAATACGCCAACAGTTTCATGGTTCCATCGGAGGCATAGCGGGCCTGCACTCCTTCGGAAAAAGGGGCATCTTTCACCATCAGAAGCAAATGCCCCGTGGGCAAGACTTCGGGAATGACCCGCTCGATTTGCGGAATGCGGCGACGCAATGCCTCGAAAATGGCATCCAGGCGCTCGGGATGGCGTTCCTTCAGGTGCTGGATAACATTGACCAGATTATCCCCGGATTTCGATAGCCGTTCCTGTGGGCCAGCCTCTGGGATGCCGCGCATATCCTTGGCCGACAGGTGTGACAAGTGCCACCCGGTGATGAAATCCCGAAGCGCCTTGACGCGCGGGTTCTCGGCAAACTGCCCCAGGGTGCTGACCGCCAACACATCCGGTCCGGAAAGCGCCTTTTCGACTCTCTGATCCTCGTTCTCCGGCACATCACCCGTGACGACCGACCCAACGCCCCGTTCGTACTTCAGGAAGTAAAACGGCGCACCGTAACTAGAGCGCTTCCATCGCATCCATTCTTGGGTGATGACCGGGCGGCCATCATCTTCATCTATTTCCAGGTGATATGTCATCAGATGAGGCTGTCGCTCTCCCTTCAGACACCCTTCACGGTAGGCAATTTCGAAGCTGATCGGTCCTTTGCTGTCGCGGCTGCGCAGGTCTTTTAGCCCAACACCGCGTCTGTCCACCGCCCGTCGCAATCCATCGGAGAAGCACTCCGAAAGGAAAGCAAACACATCAAAGAAGGTGGACTTGCCGCTACCGTTCGGTCCGAGCAGGACGGATAGGGGTGTCAGGTTGTCGAACTCGACATTTTGCAAGGCCCGGAAATTTCCGATCTTGACCCGTTCGACGCGGGGGGGAATGCGGATGGGTTCGATCACGACAAAACCTCCACCGGCCGCTCGTCCGCCCGAGGGCTTTCAGGACATCAAATAGGAGCGTGCGCGGTTTCCGGCCGCATCATAGCGCAACCGGCGAACACTTAATACCGCCCCCATAACGGATCGCTCGGCATGTGTTTTTCGACCGTGGGCACATCCGCCGGGCTGTCCACCGAGAAATACGGCCGGGCCGGGATCGGGGCGATGCGTTGGCGGAGGCCGTTGTCGCAGATCCGGTTGGAATCGCACGATTCCTTTTGCTCCAGGGGCGATTCCGGGGTGGCGTTGAAGGTTTTGAGGAAATGCCAGCGGAAGCCGAAAATCCCGCCCACCCGCAGGGCGCCCAGTTCCGGGGAGAACGTCTTGCAATAAGGAATCGGCGCTGGAGGCGGGCGAGCTGGG
>JADGDA010000404.1 GCA_015228695.1 Alphaproteobacteria bacterium | reverse complement strand
TCGCGATTCCGTCATGGCCGGCCTCCGTGCCGGCCATCCACGCCGTGCCGCACAGTCAGCGGTTGGGAATGCCCGACGTCATGCCAAAAGGCGCGCCGTGGATGCGCGGGACGCGCCCGCGCATGACCAATCGGAAGAGTCTCGGGTCCTTATTCTGAGAGTCCGACGACGGAGGGGCAATTCCGCTTGCCGCGTCGGGGGACCGGATTTCCGGGGTCGGTCCTATTCCCCCGAGGCGTCCTGATCGATGCGGGTGACGATTTCGACCCACCGCATCCAGTCGTCGAGATTGTTTTCGAACCGCCCCAGCACCGCGACCGCATGCCGGCCGTCGTGGCGGCTGATCGTGGACTGGACCACGTTCAGGGACAGGCCCATCCGTGGGCAGACGACGCGGGAGATGGCGACGGCGTCGAACACGGGGGCCAGGAAGCGGACTCCCTGCATGGAGATGTCGACGGCGGAGCCGTGGCACTCGTTCCCGTCCCCATCCGTCCAGTGGATGTCCATCGCCCCCTCCGGGACCGTAACCCGCAGCGAAAACCGCCGGTCCTCCCGGTCGATGGCATCGCTTTCATCCACCAGCAGACGGCGGCGGAGTTTTTCCGCGTCGTCGAGGGCATTCTGGACCTTTTCCGCGATGAACCGGGAGGCATCCTCGGCGTCCGAAACAGCGACCGGCGCGACGCTTGGCGCAACCTCGGGCAACACAACCTCGGGTGGGGCGGCCTCGGGTGGGGCGCGTTCATCCTCGCGCCGCCGCCCAAAGAGGAACGCCGCCACGGCCACCAGCGCCAGAACCGGGAGCGCCCACGGCAGGATGCCGACGCCCCCATCCTTCTCCGCCTGGGGTACGGACTCCGGCGGAGTCGAGGGAACGGACTCCGGCGGAGTCGGGAGAACGGACTCCGGCGGAGCCGGGGGAACGGGTGCGGGGGAAGGAGGAGACGCCGGGGCCGGATCGGGCTTCGCGGCGGAGGAAACCGGGCCGACCTCCGGAATCGCGGTCAGGACGGCCTCGGCGCGGGCGTCGTGATCGGCGGGCAGGGCTTCCTGGATAAGGACGCTGGACTTGCGTTGCAGGTCCAGCATGGCCTGCCTCAGGTGCTCGGCCGGGTTCTCCGTGGCGGCGACCCGCATCGGCAGGTATTGGGCCCCCGCCGCCTTGGCCCAGGTCCGCAGGTAATAGGACTTCCCGGACAGATCCCAGATGATGAGCTTCCCGCCCAGCATCTTCCCCAGGGGCGCGAGATGGCTTTCGATGAGGTCGATGTTGCGGGTGAAGTAGCGATGGCCCAGTTGCTCGAACAGATCCTTTTCCGAGGCCCCGGCCGCCCGCATGTCGCGATAGGCCTGATTGATGCCGTCGTAGGCCCGGTCCTCCAGGACATGCCGGCTCAGATAGCCCAGTTTCGCGTCCCATATCTCGGGCTCGCCGTCGGTGACGATCAGGGCCAGCTTCGTCTCCGGCCGGGCCCGTTCCTCCAGGTGGCGGAACGGCATTTCCAGGTCGGTCGCCTTGCCCCGGATGGCGATCGCGTCCAGAGCGGGGCCGAGGGAGGCGGCCTCCCCGGCATTGCCGGTGTCGACGACGAGATGTTCGTGCAGCGCCTCGTCGAAGCCCACGACCGCGATCCGGTGGGACGAGGCGAAGGTCTTGACGAAGGTCATCAGCCAAGCCTTGGACGCGAGCCTGGGATCGTAGCGGCCCATCGAGCCCGATTGATCGAACAGGATGAGGATGTCGGCGGGCGGTCCGGGCTCGGCCGCGCCTCTTCCGCTCGCGCAGACCAGGAGGAAAAGGCCGAGGACGGCCTGGATGATCCGGGGCGGCTTCCCCCCGCGCCCCATCACTTCAGTCCCGAAACGATCATCGCGCGCCTCTCGGCCAGGAAGTCGCGGATGTCGTTCTCGGCCATGACCTGCCTTTCGTTCGCGAAAGCGGCGAAGTAGGCGTGGATGGCGTCGAACTCGGTGCTGACCCTCTCAAGAAGCTGACGCCTCAACTCCGCCGCCTGGGTTTTGTATTCCTTGTCGAGCCTGGTCTGAAGGCGTGATTTTTCCTCCTCCGACCACGACATGATCCGGCTCAGGGCGATTTCCTTCTGCGCGGCGACGCTGGTTTCCATCTCCAGGAGTTTTTCCCGGCGCAGGGCCTCGATCTCGCGCTCCACCTCGACGGCGGCGTCCTCGATCTCGTGCTCGATCTTGACCAC
>JADGDA010000403.1 GCA_015228695.1 Alphaproteobacteria bacterium | reverse complement strand
GGATGTGTCTGCGGCAATGAAGCCGGAAGCCCGCTGCGACGCACCGGCCAGGGCGCAGAGATCGGTGATCTCACGGGCATAGGCCAGAGTTTCGGCACGCACGCGGGCCTCGGGGGTCGGCGTGGGATCGGCCACCGGCACCGTCTCGGGTGCCGGTGCCGGGGGAGCGGCGTCGGGCAAGGGGGCCTCCATCAATGTTTCACCGGCCTCGGGGGCCGGTGCGTTGCGGAAACGGGACAGGTCGAAATGGGCGGTGGCGCGGATGGGCTTATCCACCCGGTCGGCGAAGCCGGCGGCGACCGCTTCGGCGGCGGTCAGCCAGGTCTCGGAGGCCATCATTTGCTCGACTTCAGCATCGGGTTTGCCGGTGCGGTCCCGGTAGGCGGCAACAAGGCCGCCCTTGATGCGATCCAGGGCCTCGGCCATGGCGCGCATGTCCATTGCTGTGCCGACCACCACGCCAGCCGGGTCGTGGATCATCATCATGGCGTTCTCGGGCATGACGATCTCGTCTCCGGCCATGGCGATGACGCTGGCGATCGAAGCGGCGATGCCGTCGATCCACACCGTCTTCCTGGCCGAGAGGCGCTTCAGACTGTTGTGGATGGCGAGACCATCGAAGACCGAACCGCCGGGGCTGTTGATGCGCAGCGTGATCCTGGCCGCCTTGCCCACCGCTTTCAGGTCGTCGGCAAATTGCTTGGCGGTGATGCCGAAAGCGCCGATCTCGTCATAGATCAGAATTTCCGCGTCGCCGCCGCCGGCTGAGCCGGCAATGCCAGAGCTTCCGGCGTCGCGGATGTCATACCAAGACCTCATGGGTCACTCCTTGTTGTCGGGCGGATCGGGTTGATCCTGTTGATCTGGCTGATCCGGCTGGTCCGGGGTCATGCGAGCGCCTCGCGTCTCACCCGTCCCCTTCCCAAATTCGAGCCCCAGCGCTTGCTCCCGCTCCTGATCGGCTTTGATGCGCCCATCCACTTCCTCGGCGTCGTAGCCGAGTTCGTCGATGATGTCGGAGCGGGCCTTCCAACCGGAATCCTGGGCCATCTTTTCGGCTTGGGCGTCCTTCAGGGGATCGATCCACTCCCACTTGGGCGGCTTCCAATCCACGTCGAGGAACGCACGCGGGTCCTCGGCATAGCTGGGCAGGTCGAGCGCGCCCGAGAGCACCGCGTCCTTCATCCAGCGCAGCCAGACCGGGCGGCAGAGCTGCCAGCCGAACACCGCGTGCTGCATCTGCACCATGCGGCGGCGGAACTCGATCATGCCGAGCCGCTGGCTAGAGAAGTTGCCCCGGCTGTAGTCGCCGGTGGCGGTGGCATAGGGCACGCCCATGGCCGCCGATGAATCCAGATCGGCCCGATAGCGGAAGGGCTCGAAGTCGCTGCCGACCCCGGTCGGGGTCGAAAAGCGGATATCCTCGCCGGGCAGCAGCACCTGCATGGTGCCGGGCTGCAAAGGCGCGCGGGCGATGCCATCGCCGTCCTCCCCTTCCATTTCGTTCAGCAGCGCATCCTCGGGCGCGTTCTTGACCACGAAGGCGACGAACAGGGCCGCCGTTTTCTGGCGCTCCACCTGGGCGTCCATGTACTGGTCCATCTGGTGCAGCCGCACCAGGGCCGGGGTGATGTGCGGCAGGCCGCGAAGCTGGCCCGCCTCCACGGGCTTGCGGATGTGCAGAACCTCTTCCGCCGGCACCCGGACGAACTGCTCGGGCGAATAGCTGCGGTCGGTCTCGTCGCCGGGATGGCGGCGCAGAAACCAGTAGGCGACCCGCCGCCCGATCTTGTCGAACTCGATGCCGCAGCGGATGGCATTGCCGTTGGGCTCCGTCTCGGTCTTGCCGAGCGGCAGCATCTCGGCCTGAAGCAACTGAAGCTGCATCGGCACCACCAGCCCGTCCTCGGGGCGGCGGGCACGCAGGCGCACGAAGCATTCTCCGGCGACGAACACCTCGCGGGCGACCAGCGCCTGGAGGCCGTAGAAATCGGTCAGGCCGTCGGCGTCGGCCTCGTCGGTCCAGCGCCGCCAGACCTTGCGGATCAGGCGACGAGCCTCCTTGTCCTCGACCAGGGGCGCCGGCTTGATGCCCGAGCCCACCACGTTGGCGACGAAGGCCTCACAGGCGTTGGTCGCCAACGGGCTGGAGAGCACGACCTCGCGGGCGCGGCGCAGGGTGAGGTCGCCGTCCGCCACCACATGGGTGTTGATGTTGC
>JADGDA010000402.1 GCA_015228695.1 Alphaproteobacteria bacterium | reverse complement strand
AAGGGCGGCGCGGAGAAGAATGGCGCTGCGCACCGTCGCAGCGGGAGACAGGGGTTGGGCGACCAGAGCCTCCGTCGGCCGCCAAGCCATGCGTTGCAGAGCCATGAGCACATGGATCGACTGGTCGCGGCGGCGGCTCAATCCGTCCCGGATTTCCGCCTCCCGGCCCTGAAGGGCGGCGAGCTTGTCCTCGTACTCGGTCAGAAAGTCTTCCTGTTCCTGCACGGAGTTGGCCGCCTTGACCAGTCCCTCCTTGACCGCCGCCAGTTCGTCGGAAAGGGACTGGGATTCGCGTTGCAGCCGTTCGTGCTCGTGCTGGCCCTTTTCCAGGGCTTTCTCGACATTCTCCAGACGCCGTGCCGACATGGGCGGGTCCGCCGCCCGCGCCGACATGGGCGGGTCCGCCGCCCGCGCCCCCCCCTCCCGGCCCCACGGAGCCAGAAGCAGGGCCGCCAGGAGAGCGACCAGGGGAGCGGAGACGGAGAGTCGCGGCACGGCGTCCTTTCCGGCGGTTACGCCGCGCCCAACAGGGACCGCCCGGTCATCTCCGTGGGCTGGGGCATGCCCAGGAGCGAGAGCAGAGTCGGCGCCACGTCGGCCAGCCGTCCCTCGTTCAAGGACTTGACGCCGGCCGGCCCGTTGACCAGAACCGCCGGAACCTTGCCGACGGTGTGGGCAGTGTAGGGCTCCCCCGTCTCCGGATCGCGCATCATCTCGCAGTTGCCGTGGTCGGCGGTGATCAGCATGACGCCGCCGACCTTCTTCACCGCCGCTTCCAGTTGGCCGAGAACCCGGTCCACGGTCGCCGTCGCCTTGAGAGCGGCTTCCATGATGCCGGTATGGCCGACCATGTCGCCGTTGGCGAAATTCGCGATGATGATGTCGAACTTGCCCGATTCGATGGCGCCCACCAGCTTCTCGCCGACCTCCGGGGCCGACATTTCCGGCTTCAGGTCATAGGTCGCGACCTTCGGGCTCGGCACCAGGATGCGCTCCTCGCCGGGATAGACCTTTTCCTCGCCGCCGTTAAAGAAGAAGGTGACGTGGGCGTACTTCTCGGTTTCAGCGATGCGGAGCTGCGTCATCCCCGCCGCCGCCACTATCTCGCCCAAAATGTTGGTCAGAGCCTGGGGCGGGAACAGGGAGACGACGAACTTGTTGAGGTGCTGGGAGTACTCGGACATGCCGAGGCAACTCGCGAATTTCACCACCCGCGACCGCTCGAACCCATTGAAATCGGGGTCCACCAGGGTCTCCAGGATCTCGCGGGCCCGGTCGGCGCGGAAATTGGCCATCAGGATGCCGTCGCCGTCCTTCATGCCCTTGTAGTCGCCGATCACGGCCGGGAGGACGAACTCGTCGTTCTTGTCCGCCGCATAGGAACCGGCGACGGCGGCGATGGCATCGGGGGAGTTGACGCCCTTGCCGTTGACCATCGCCTCGTAGGCCAACCCGACCCGGTCCCACCGCTTGTCCCGGTCCATGGCGTAATAGCGGCCGCTGACCACCCCGACCCGCCAATTCTTCGAGTCCTTGAGGTCGTCCATGAACTTGGCCAGGAACTCCTTGCCCGAGGCCGGCGGGGTGTCGCGCCCGTCCAGGAAGGCGTGAACGGCCACCGGCACCCCGGCGGCGGTGATGGTCCGGACCAGGGCGACCATGTGATCCTGATGGGAATGCACGCCGCCCGGAGACACCAGCCCCATCAGGTGCGCGGTGCCGCCGGTCTTCTTCAGGGTGTCGATGAAGGAGGTCAGGGCGGGATTCCTCGCCAGCGAGCCGTCGGCCACGGCGGCGTCGACGCGCGGCAGGTCCTGCATGACCACCCGCCCGGCGCCCAGGTTCATGTGCCCGACCTCGGAATTGCCCATCTGCCCGTGGGGAAGACCGACGTCGAGGCCCGACGTCTCGATCAGGGAATTGGGGCAGGTGGCGACCAAGCGATCCCAGTTCGGCGTGTCGCCCAGGGCAATGGCGTTGTCCGCCGTCTCGGCGCGGTAACCCCAGCCGTCCAGAATGCAAAGGACGACGGGACGGGGGCGGTTGGTGCTGGAGGCGTTCTTGGTCATGGTTTGAGGAACCCTGCTGCGTTGTTTCGGTTGTCCTGCTCTCCGCGAGGAAGGCGAAGAATGCCACGTCGGCGGCGGCAATGGCAGATGCTTTTTTTCAGATTGACAAAGAGTTAATTTGCGTGGGGTCGCCGCCTTTTAACTCTCCCCAAAGCCGT
>JADGDA010000401.1 GCA_015228695.1 Alphaproteobacteria bacterium | reverse complement strand
CGTTGCCGCGCAGGTGCCAGAACGACAGCTCCGACACCGGGCCGGCCGAAACGCCTTTGAACCCCCCCGCCCGGGCGATGGCCGCCTCCAGGGGGAGTTGGGGGGAGAACCCCGCCGCCACTTCCTTCGGCCTCGGCACGATGCCGGTCTTGTAGTCCACAAGCGCGAGGGAGCCGTCCTTCAGAACGTCGATCCGGTCGGCCTTGGCGGTCAGAAGGAAACGGCCCGGAAGCTCCAGGCGTCCGCCGACCTCCGTGTGGGTCGCGGCGATGGAGGCGCGGCGCTTCCGCTCCGTCTCGACGAACCAGCCGGCGATGCGCTCGAACCGGGGCCACCAGAACGCCCATACGCCGGGCAGGGCCAGCACGGGCGCGAACGTCTCCTCCCCGATTCCGAGCAAAAGAGCCTTGGCGTCGTCGGGCAGAACGGCGGGATACCGCTTCACGAAGGCGTCGAGGGCGGCGTGGACCAGACTCCCGTATTCCGCCGAACCGGGATCGGCGTCGATGGAGTCCAGAGCCTTCAGCCGCAGGATGTGGCGGGCATAGATGGCATAGGGATCGCGCATCCAGGTCTCGATCTCCGTCACCGACAGCATGCGCGGCCGGTCCCCGACGGGGGGACGGGGGGCGGGGCGGGGCATCGGGTCGAAGGCATGCGCCCGGTCCACCTCCACCGCCCAGTCGAGCCACCGGCGGGAAGGGCGCGGGTCGAGCCCGGTCGCCCGCGACACCGCATCCAGGCGCAGCAGCCAGCGCGACGGCTTTGTCGGGGCCCCGTCCACCTTCCGCGACCGGGTCAGGACCACCCTCGGCGCGCAGAACCCCTGGGCGAAATCGTGGGCGGAAAGGCCGATGCGCCGCTCCGGGGAGGCTAGGCCGAATTGCCTGCGCATGGGACGGCTCATCCACGGATCGGCGGCGGGCTCGGGGGGCCAGGTCCCCTCGTTGAGGGCGCCGAGGATCAACAGGTCCGGCTGCTGCATGCGCGCTTCCAGCGGCCCCCAGATAAACAGCCGGGGATGCCCGCCATGGGAGGGCCGCACCACGGCGGACTCCATGAAGGCCTCCAGGAGCGCCGGGTAGGACCGGGGGTCGATGGAGGGCAGGGCCGGGGCGGCCTCGAACAGCTCGGCGGCGAAACGGGCCGCCGCCTCGCCCGCCTCTCCGGCCCACAACCGCGCCGGACCGGGCAACTCGGCGGAGGCGGCCAGGGTCTCGGCGAATTCCATGTGCGCCCGGACCAGACCGGCGAGCGGCGCGGCCTCGGCCTCCATCAGGGCGGCGAAGGGTCGGGACATCTCCTCCATCCGCTGGAGCCAGCCGTCGAGTGCGACTCCGTCACCCGCTTCCCGCGCGGCCAGAACGGCGCGCAGCCCGGCGATGCCCGGAGCGGGGCGGGCGCCACGCAGAATTCGCATGTCCACCAGCCGGGTCAGGGCCCGGAAGCGTCCCTCCTCCATCCCTCCCGCCGCCAGGGGATGCTGACAGGCGGCGAGCAGCGGATAGGGCGCGAACGCCTCCGCCACCATCCGCGCGGTGAGCCGGAGGAACACCCCCGGCGGAGTCTTTCCCAGCGGCCGCCCGGCGGAATCGTCGATGACGACGCCCCAGCGGCCCAGTTCGGCGGCCACCCGCCGCGCCAGGGACCGGTCGGGCGTCACCAGGGCGGCGGTCCGGCCCTCGTGCTCCAGGGTCTCGCGCATCATCAGGGCGATGACCAGCGCCTCCTCGCGCGGGGTGGGGCAATCCACCCGCTCCACCCCGTCGAGGGCGTCCCCGGAGAGGGCGCCCCCGGAGAGGATGGAAGACTCCCTCCAGCCATGGCAGGTGGCGGGCGGACGCATGGCCAGGGCGGCCAGCCGCCGCCGGTCGGGATGGGCGCGCGGCCCGGAAGGTTCGGGTGCCGGCCAGTCCGCCACCTCGCCCCGCTCCACCTCCAGGCGCTCCAGCAGCTTCTTGAGCCCGAACTGGGGATGGGTGTCCGCGACGGCGTTCCAGTTCTCCTCGTCCATGTCGCGGTCGAGGCCGGGAAGCACCACCTCTCCCCCGGGCAGGGACGCCACCACCCGCAGAAGATCGGCGGTCGCGGGAATGCTGCCCGTGGACCCCGCCGCGATCACCGGGCCGGGAGGGGGTCGGGAAAGCCAGGCCTCGCACTGGGCGGCGGTCAGAAGGTTGCGCCGCTCGATCGGGTCGATGGCCCCCTCGGCGCGGAGGATCTCCGGCCACGCCTCC
>JADGDA010000400.1 GCA_015228695.1 Alphaproteobacteria bacterium | reverse complement strand
CCGGCGGCATTGGCCGCGCTGCTTCTCGCGCTCGCCGCGAGCCCGGCGGCCGCCGAGGATTTCTACTACCACCAAGTGTTCAACATGGGGGGGCGGGGACAGCTTTCCATCGTGGACTTCCACTACACCACCCAGGGCCAATGCGAGGAGGCGGTGGGGACGATGAGGCGTCTGATGCTGGCGAAGAACCCGACTTGGCAGCAGACGTCGGGCGCCTGTTCCCGTAAGCTGTCCGCCCTGTATCTGGCCCTGATGGACAACAGGAGGGTGAACGTGCCCTATTTCTCGTTCCGGGACATGCGCCAGTGGGTGGACGGCGTCAACCCGACGGCGGCCCTCAAGTTCTGCACGACCACCGCCGCCGAATCGCGGTTCAAGGGCCAGGGTCAGTGCATCCATTGAGGGCCTGTAAATGACCGAAGAGGATGACGCCCGGCTTCTCCATGGGGAAAAGATGGCCCGGAGGAAAGAGGCCCGCGACCGGATCATGGCCGGAAAGACGGCGGATCGCGGGCTTCTGATCGTCCACACCGGCTCCGGAAAGGGGAAGTCGTCGGCGGCGTTCGGCATGGTGGTGCGGTGCATCGGCCACGGCATGAAGGCCGGAGTGATCCAATTCATCAAGGGCGCCTGGGATACCGCCGAGCGGAGGGTTCTGGAGGGATTTCCCGGCCTTGTCGTCTTCAAGGCCATGGGAGAGGGCTTCACCTGGGAGACCCAGGATCGCGGGCGCGACCTCGCCGCCGCCGCGCGGGCCTGGGACGCGGCCCGGGAGATGCTGGCCGATCCCTCCTTCCGAATGGTGGTCCTGGATGAGTTGAACGTCGCCCTGCGTTACGGCCTCGTGCCGGTGGAGACCGTGCTGGAGGCCCTGGCCGGGCGGCCCTCCGGCCAGCATGTGACAGTCACCGGACGCGGCGCCCCCGAGGCGCTGATCGAGCACGCCGATCTGGTCACCGAAATGACGCTGGTGAAACACCCCTTCAAATCGGGTATCAAGGCCCAGCCCGGTGTCGAATACTGAGAAAGTGGCCTGGCCCCTGCCGAGGAGACGGAGATGCGGTTTCTGCCCTTCATCCTGATGATGGCGGCCCTGTTCGGGCTTGCCCGCCCCGCCGCCGCCGCGAGCGAGGAACTGACCGAATCCCGCCGGGTGATCGAGCGCGCTGCGGTGACGGTCGAACGCATGAAGCTCAACGAGAGCTACAAGGGCGACGTCGAACCCCAGCTCAAAAAGGCCCGCGCGGTGCTGATCGTTCCGTCGATGGTCAAGGCGGGATTCATTCTTGGGGGGGAGTACGGCAACGGCGCTCTCCTGGTCCGCGACGCCTCCGGCGGGTTCGGGGAACCGGCCTTCTATAAGGTCATGACCGGCAGCGTCGGCTTCCAGGCGGGCATCCAGGACGCCGAGGTCCTGTTCCTGATCATGACCGACAAGGCCCTGAACGCCATCCTCGAAAACCGCTTCAAGGGGGGGGCCGAGGTGTCGGTCGCGGTGGTGCGCGGGGCCGGAATCGAAGCCTCCACCACCTCCAACGTCGGGGCCGACGTCCTCGCCTTCTCGCTCACGGTCGGACTGTTCGCCGGAGGCTCCCTGGAGGGGGCGGTGATCGAATCCCGGACCTCGTGGAACAATCACTATTACGGCAGCGTCGAGGCCAACCCGCGCACGATCCTGTTCGAGCGCCGTTTCACCAGTTCGGACAGCGCCCGCCTGAGACAGCTTCTTGTCCAGTAGGACCGCCCGCGCCCTGATGCTCCAGGGGACCGGCTCCGACGTCGGGAAATCGTTGCTGGTCGCCGGGCTGTGCCGCCTGTTCACCCGCCGGGGCCTGACCGTGCGCCCCTTCAAGCCCCAGAACATGTCCAACAACGCCGCCGTCACCACCGACGGCGGCGAGATCGGACGCGCCCAGGCCTTGCAGGCGCGGGCCTGCGGCGCGGCCCCCTCGGTGCACATGAATCCGGTGCTGCTGAAACCGCAAACCGAAACCGGGGCCCAGGTGGTGGTGCGGGGGCGGGTCGTCGGCAACGCCTCCGCCCGGGAATACCACCGGTTGAAGCCGACCTTGATGCCGACCATCCTGGACAGCTTCGCCCAGCTCCGCTCCGAGGCCGATCTGGTGATCGTCGAGGGAGCGGGCAGCGCCGCCGAGGTCAATCTGCGCGAGGCCGACGTGGCCAACATGGGATTCGCCGAGGCCGCCGACGTGCCGGTGGTGCTGGTGGGCGACATCGAC
>JADGDA010000003.1 GCA_015228695.1 Alphaproteobacteria bacterium | reverse complement strand
ACACACCCACGGCGGAAAAGAGCAAGGTGAAGATGGGTCAACGTGGTCGGAAACCGCTCTAACCCCAAGGCCAAGCTGGGCCTGATCGCTGGGGCCGGTGATTTGCCGCTCCGCTTGGCGTCCGCGTGTCGGGCCGAGGGACGCCCTCTTTTCGTTCTCGCCCTTGAGGGCTTTGCCGATCCCGCGGTGACGGAAGGGGTCGAGCACGGCTGGATTCGGCTGGGAGCGGCGGGTACGGGAATTTCCCTTCTCCGCGATCATGGAGTCGGGGAATTGGTGCTGGCGGGAGCCGTCCGCCGCCCGAGTTTCACGGACCTTCGTCCCGACCTGTGGGCCGCGCGGTTCATTGCCAGGGTCGGGATGAAGGCGCTCGGGGACGACGGCCTTCTCTCGGCGTTGATTTCCGGGCTGGAGGCGGAGGGATTCCGCGTCATAGGGGTGGATGAGGTTCTGGCCGACCTGTTGGCGGCGGTCGGACCCTATGGGCGCGTCATGCCCGATTCCCAGGCGGAGCTTGATATTCAACGCGGAATCCAGGTAGCTCGGCACCTGGGGGCGCTGGACGTGGGGCAGGGGGCCGTGGTGCAGCAGGGCCTTGTCCTGGCGGTGGAGGCGGTGGAAGGCACAGACTCGATGCTGTCCCGCTGTCGGGAACTGGCGCGCCGGGGGCCCGGCGGGGTCCTGGTCAAGGTGTCCAAGCCGGGGCAGGAGAGGCGGGCCGACCTGCCGACCATCGGTGTGGAGACCGTCGAGCGGGCGGCGCGGGCGGGATTGCGCGGAATTGCGGTGGAGGCTGGAGCCGCCCTGATCCTGGACCGGCGTGCCGTGGGCGAGCGGGCGGACGCCTTGGAGATGTTCGTCGTCGGCGTGGCGGTGGAATCGTGACGACTCCCCTGGTCTTCATCATTGCCGGAGAGCCCTCGGGCGATATGCTGGGGGCGCGCCTGATGGCGGGTCTGAAGGCGGAAACGGGGGGGCGCATCCGCTTTGCCGGGGTCGGCGGCGAGGCCATGGCGGCGGAAGGGCTGGACAGCCTGTTCGACATGGGCGATCTGGCGGTGATGGGATTTCTCGAAGTCCTCCCGCGCATTCCCCGGATACTCCGGCGCGAGCGGGAAACCGTCGCCGAAATCCGCCGCCTGCGCCCCGACGCCTTGGTCACCATCGATTCGTGGGGATTCACCGGCCGGATCAACCGCGCCATCCGCAAGGGCGGTCCCCGGACTCCGCAAATCCATTATGTGGCCCCGATGGTCTGGGCTTGGCGTGAACAGCGCGCCGCCCGCATGGCCCCCGTTCTCGACCACCTGATGACCCTGCTTCCCTTCGAGCCGCCCTATTTCGAGGCGGTCGGGCTGCCGACGACCCATGTCGGCCATCCGGTCATCGAAAGCGGAGCCGAACGGGGCCGGGGGGCTTCGTTCCGGGAGCGGAACGGAATTCCGGAGACGGCTCCCCTGTTATGTCTGTTGCCGGGCAGTCGACGCGGAGAAATCGCCCGGCTGCTGCCCCGGTTCGAGAAGGCGGTGTCCCTTCTCGCGGCGCGCCACCCGTCCCTGGAACTCGTGGCGCCGACGGTGGCGACGGTCGCGGACCGGGTGGCGGCGGCGACCTCGCGGTGGGCGGTTCCGGTCAGGGTGGTCCGGGGGCAGGAAGACAAGTACGACGCCTTTGCCGCCGCCGACGTGGCCTTGGCGGCTTCGGGCACGGTAGCCCTCGAATTGGCGATGGCGGGAACGCCGGCGGTCGTGACCTATCGGCTCTCGGCGCTCACGGTCTGGATGTTCCGGCGGATGACCCGGATACGCTATGTCAATCTTGTCAACCACATGCTGGATCGGCTTGTGGTGCCGGAGTTGTTGCAGGAGAATTGTCGGGCGGAATTGCTCGCGGAGGAGGTCGCCCGTCTGTTGGACGACCCCACGGCCCGCGAGGAACAACGGATCGGCCTGCGCGAAGCCATGGTGGCGTTGGGGCTGGGTGGGCCATCACCGAGCACGCGGGCCGCGCGGGTGGTGCTGAGCGTGATGGAGCAATTGAAAGGGACGACGTGATGGATGGGTTGAAACTGGACAAGCTCAAACTGGACCCGACGTTCTGGTACCGGGTATGGGCCAATGCCGCCCACTCGGCGGTGGGCGGCAGTGTGCTCTGGTGGCGGCGGGGTGCCCCGGAAGCCAAGGCTCCGGAAAGCAAGGCCAAGGCGAAGCCCGAGGCCCCGAAGGCCCAACCCAAGCCGGAAGCAAAACCCGAGGCGAAACCCGAAACCGCCCTGGCTCCCCGATCAGCGGAGCCGGAGGCTCCTCAACCAATGGAGCCGAAGGCTCCTCAACCAACGGAGCCGAAGGCTTCTCAACCAACGGAGCCGAAGATCGAGGTTGCGTCCCCTTCTCCGGCGGAATCTCCCGCAATCGCGGGAGAGGTCATCCCCCCGGCGAAGAAACCCCGGGCTCCGCGCAAGCCGCGCGTCCAGGCGGCGGAGCCTCCTCCCGTTGCGGACACCGGCAGTACGGAGGCCGCGCCGCTCTCCCCCGAACCAGCGGCGGAAGTGTCCGAGTCCCACTCCAACTGAATGGGGTATCCCGGGGAGAGGGCGGGTCGGCCCCTCCCCGGATTCCCCCAGGGTTACTCCCTCTGGTGCAGGGGCTTGAACGGGCGTTTGACCGCGCCGGTGTAGAGCTGGCGCGGGCGGCCGATCTTCTGAGTCTCTTCCTTCATCATCTCGTTCCACTGGGAAATCCACCCCACCGTCCGCGCCAGGGCGAACAGGGCGGTGAACATGGAGGACGGGATTCCCATGGCATTGAAGATGATCCCGGAATAGAAGTCCACGTTCGGATAGAGCTTCTTTTCAATGAAGTAATCGTCGCTGAGGGCGATTCGCTCCAGTTCCATGGCGATGGCCAGCAGCGAGTTGCTTTTCATCCCGAGTTCATCGAGAACCTCGTGGCAGGTGCGCTCCATGATCTTGGCGCGTGGATCGTAGTTCTTGTATACGCGGTGACCGAAACCCATCAACTTGAACGAATCGTTCTTGTCCTTGGCGCGGCGGATGAATTCCGGAATCCGGTCGGTGGAACCGATGGCCTTCAACATGTTGAGAACGGCCTCGTTGGCTCCTCCGTGCGCGGGACCCCAGAGGGAGGCGATTCCGGCGGCGATGCAGGCGAACGGATTGGCCCCCGACGATCCGGCCAAACGGACGGTCGAGGTGGAGGCGTTCTGCTCGTGATCGGCATGCAGGATCAGGATTCTGTCCATGGCCTTGGCCAGGATCGGGCTGACCTTGTACGGCTCGCACGGGGTGGCGAACATCATGTGCAGGAAATTCTCGGCGTAGCGCATTTCGTTGCGCGGATAGATGAACGGCTGGCCGAGGGAGTATTTGTAGGCCCAGGCCGCGACGGTCGGCATCTTCGCCACCAGACGGTGGGAGGCGACCATTCTCTGGTGGGGATCGTTGATGTCCAGGCTGTCGTGATAGAAGGCCGACAGCGCTCCGACCACCCCGCACATGACCGCCATCGGGTGGGCGTCGCGACGGAACCCGCGATAGAAATAGGCGAGTTGCTCGTGAAGCATGTTGTGATGGGTCATGGAATAGTCGAAGTCCGACCGCTCCTTGGCCGTCGGCAATTCTCCGTTGAGCAGGAGATAGGCGACCTCCGTGAAATCGGAGTGTTCGGCCAATTCCTCGATGGGATAGCCCCGGTACAGCAGGACTCCCTCGTCTCCGTCGATGAAGGTGATCTTCGACTCGCAACTTCCCGTGGAGGTGAAGCCGGGGTCGAAGGTGAAAAGACCGGTGTCCGCGTAAAGATTGCGGATATCCACCACGTCCGGTCCAACGGTGCCTTGAATGACGGGAAACTCATAGGATTTCCCGGTGCTGTTGTCGGTCAGGGTAACGGTTTTCTTTTGAGCGGTGTTCGTCATCGCACAAATCCCCCGTGAATGTTCGTGAAACGTTTGGGCGGAAAGCCCGCGACGTTCAGGCGGCGTTGTCGGGCGCCGGTTTTCGGTCCAGCGCGTCCCTCAGTCGTCCGAGGGTTTCGTCGGCTCCCAGAATTTCCATGACCTCGAAGATGGGAGGCGAGGTGGTCGAGCCGGTCAGGGCCGCGCGAAGGGGCTGGGCGACTTTGCCGAGCTTGAGGCCCTTCGTCTCCGCGTGCGCCCGGGCGGCATCCTCCAAGGCGTCCTTCGTCCACCCGGTTCTGGGGGCGAGTTCCGCCACGATCGCGGACAGGAGCGCCCGTCCGTCGGCGTCCAGTTGCTGGAGAGCCTTGTCGTCCAAGGAAATCGGGCGGCGGAGAACGTAGAACAGGGCGTTTTCCGCCAGTTCCGCCAGGGTGCGGGCCCGCGCCTTCAAGCCCGGTATGGCGGCCCGGAGGCGGGGCAGGGCTTCCTCGTCCAGGTTGGCGCCGGCCAGGGCCCGCAGGCGCGGCACGATCAGCTCGCCGAGTCGCGCGTCGTCGGCCTCGCGCAGGTAGTGGGCATTGAGGCTGGTGAGCTTGGCCATGTCGAATCGGGCCGGAGACCGGCCGACTCCGCCGATGTCGAACCAGGAGACCGCCTGTTCGGTGGAGAAAATCTCATCGTCGCCATGGCCCCAGCCGAGGCGGGTGAGGTAATTGCGAAGGGCCTCGGGCAGGAACCCCATGTCGCGGTAGGCCTCCGCCCCCAGGGCGCCGTGGCGTTTCGACAGCTTGGCCCCGTCGGGTCCGTGGATCAGCGGAATATGGGCGAAGTGGGGAATCTCCCAGCCCATGGCCCGGTAAATCTGGGTCTGGCGGAAGGCGTTGGTCAGGTGATCGTCGCCGCGGATAATGTGGGTAATGTCCATATCGTGGTCGTCCACCACCACCGACAGCATATAGGTGGGGGTGCCGTCGGCCCGCAGCAGAATCATGTCGTCGAGTTGGGCGTTGGCGACCGTGACCTCGCCTTGAACCAGATCCTGAAGGATGGTTTCCCCGTCCCGTGGCGCCTTCAGACGGACCACGGGGGCGACGCCTTCCGGCGCCTCGGCCGGATCGCGGTCCCGCCAGCGGCCGTCATAGCCGGCGGGACGGCCATCCCGGCGGGCCTCCTCGCGCATCCGGGTCAGTTCCTCGGGCGAGCAGTAGCAGGGATAGGCCCGCCCCCGGGCGATCATCTCGCGGGCGACCTCGGCATGGCGGGCGGCGCGGGAAAACTGGAACACCGGCTCTTCGTCCCAATCCAGCCCAAGCCAGCGGAGGCCGTCGAAAATGGCATCGACGGCCTCGCGGGTCGACCGGGCCCGGTCGGTATCCTCGATGCGCAGGAGAAAGCGTCCGCCGTAATGGCGGGCGAACAGCCAGTTGAACAGGGCGGTCCTCGCGCCACCAATGTGGAGAAAACCCGTGGGAGATGGAGCAAAGCGTGTTACGACCGTCATGATCCGTCACATGAGGACTTGCGTTTGAGGAAAGAGGCATCCGACGGGCACCTTGTATCACAGTTTTTTCTTTATGCGCAGAGATGAAACAGCCTCGCTTCGGCGATGACCGGTTCGGCAGGGGAGGGGGCTTCGCCTCCCTCGTCGCGGGCGGCGCCCCTGTCGTCGCGAGCATCGGGAGTCTGTTCGCCGGCGAACGGGACCGGTGGTCCCTTTGGCTCGCCGTGGCGATCGGGGTTGGGGTCGGCCTCTATTTTTCCCTTCCCCACGAGCCCCCGTCGTGGCGCGGGATTCCCGTGGCGGGAGCGGGGGGGCTGGTTCTCGCCACCCTGGCCGCGTTCCTGGGCCGAGGGCGTCCGGCGCTGACTCTGCCGGCCTTGGCGGCGGCCGCATGTGCCTTGGGATTCGTCGCGGCGCAGGCAAGGGCCCTGGCGATGGCGGCTCCGGTGATCGAGCGTCAGACCGGGGTCGTGGACATCACCGGGCGCGTCGTTTCCCTGGAGGAGCGGGCGCGCGGCCCCAGGGTGACCCTCGATCGTCTTTCGGTGGAGCGCCTCTCCCCCGGAAAAACACCGGGAATGGTGCGTCTCACCCTTCTGCGCCGGGGGGAATCCCCACCGGTCGGTTCCCGGATCGGGGTGAAGGGCAAGCTGATGCCCCCCCCCGAACTGGCGGTTCCCGGAGGGTTTCAGTTCGCCCGTCAGGCGTGGTTCGCGGGCCTCGGGGGGGTCGGCTACGCCCTTTCGGCCTGGAGGCCGGTTCCCGAGGACCGGCCGCCGACCTTCGCGGAGCGCGTCCGGCTGCGCCTCGGGGAATTCCGCCATGCCCTGACGATGCGCCTGATGACGGGCATCGGGGGCGAGGAAGGCGCGATCGCCGCCGCCCTCGTCACCGGCGAGCGGGGAGCGATTTCCTCCGATCTTCTGGATGCCTACCGGGACTCCGGGATCGCCCATCTTCTGTCCATCTCCGGTCTGCACATGAGCATGGTATCCGGTCTCGTGTTCGTCGGAGTGCGCGGGTTGCTGGCCCTGATTCCGTTCCTGGCGCTGCGGTTCGACATCAAGAAGGGAACGGCTCTGGCGGCCCTGCTGGCGGCCTTTGCCTATCTGCTGATTTCCGGCGCGGATGTGCCGACCCAACGTTCGTTTTTGATGGTGGCCTTGGTGCTGGCCGCCGTCCTTCTGGACCGGACGGCGATTTCCATGCGGAGCGTGGCCTGGGCGGCGGCGGCGGTGATGCTCTGGCAGCCCGAATCCGTGATCGGCCCCAGCTTCCAGATGTCCTTTGCCGCAGTGACCGCCCTGGTCGCCACCTACGAGGCCCTGGCCCGCAAGTGGCGCGGCAACTCCAAATCCGGCTGGGGGGGACGGATCGGCCTCTACGTCGGAGGAATCCTTTTGACCACGCTGGTCGCCGGCACCGCGTCATCCCCCTACGCGGCCTATCATTTCAACCGGTTCACCAGCTATTCCCTCGTCACCAATCTTGCGGTCATTCCCCTGACCGGACTGTTCGTCATGCCTCCGGCCTTGCTCGGGACCCTCCTGATGCCCCTCGGACTGGAGGCGCCGGCGCTCTGGGTGATGGGGCAGGGGATCGCGGCGACCAATGCCATCGCCCGTGAAATCGCCTCCTGGCCGGGGGCCACCTTCGCGAGTCCGCCGGTTTCCACCACCGCCATCGTCCTGGTCACCCTTGGCGGCCTCTGGCTGTGCCTCTGGCGGCGATCATGGAGAGTGTTGGGTCTGGCGCCCATCGCCCTGGGGCTCCTCCTCCCCCACCTGGAGCGCCTGCCCGATGTTCTGGTTAGCGGCGACGGCAGGCTGATGGCGGTCAGGGCGGCGAACGGCGGCCTCTCCCTGTCTCCGGGACGGGGGGACCGAATGGCCCGGGAGGAGTGGACGGCCCGTTACGGAGGCCCGGAGGCTCCCTGGTCCGACGCCCCTTCGGAGACTCCCTGGTCTGACGCCCCTTCGGGCGTGGTGGAAGCGGAGGAGGATATGCGGAACGGCACCCCGGAGGAGGAAGGGCCGGAAAACGATCCCGGGGAAGGTCGGCTCGCCTGTGATTCCCTGGGCTGCCTCTATGACGCGCGGGGGCGGAAGGTCGCCCTGGTCCGGACCCTCGACGCCCTCGCCGAGGACTGCGCCGTGGCGGACGTGGTGATCAGCGCGGTGCCGACGCGGCGCAACTGCCGGGGGCCGGACCTCGTCATCGACCGTTTCGACCTTTGGCACCGGGGAGCCCACGCCCTGTGGCTGGAAGCGGACGGCGCGCGGGTGGAGACGGCGGCGGGAACCGTCGGCGACCGCCCGTGGGCGCCGTTCCGCTGGCGGAAGGCGGATTTGCCGACGGGGGGGCGGCGGCGGCCCCCGCCGGAGCCCGTCAATACCGGCGCAGAAGCCCCACCAGACGCCCCTGAACCTTGACCCGGTCCGGGCCGAAGATGCGGGTTTCGTATTTGGTGTTCGCCGGTTCCAGGGCAATCGACGCCCCCCTGCGGCGCAGGCGCTTCAGGGTGGCCTCGACGTCGTCGATCAGGGCGACCACGATGGAACCGTTTTCGGCGCTGTCGCTGCGGCGGATGAGGATGGTGTCTCCGTCCAGAATCCCCGCGTCGATCATCGAGTCGCCCTCTACGGTCAACGCATAGTGCTCCCCGCCCCGGATCATGGCAGCCGGCACCTCGACCGTGACCGTGGTGTCGCGGAGGGCTTCGATGGGGGTTCCCGCCGCGATCTTGCCGTAGAGGGGCAACTGGACCGCCTCGGCGTCCTCGCTGGCGACCGCCCCGGGAAGGGCGCCCCGGAAATCGCCCCGGATCACGTTCGGAGAAAACCCCGGCCCCGCCGGAGGAGGCGCGCCCAAGGACGAGGGAACGTCCATGTTCTCCGGGAGACGGGTGACTTCCAGCGCCCTGGCGCGGTGCGGCAGCCGGCGCAGAAATCCACGTTCCTCCAATCCGGTGATGAGGCGGTGGATGCCGGATTTGCTTTTCAGCCCCAGGGCGTCCTTCATTTCATCGAACGAGGGCGACACCCCCGACGCCTTCAGGCGCCGGTCGATGAAAACCAGGAGTTCATATTGCTTCTTCGTCAGCATCGTGTGCTCCCCGCGCGTTTGGCGCCAAAACATCCGAACAAATGCAAAACATCCACACTTGTTCTATTTTGGTTCCATCTCCGCGTCAAGCACAAAACGAATCCAGGGCGACGATTTCGATCCGGTCTCCGGGCTTCGCGGGCGGAGCGTTGGGCGGGCGCACGGCCAGGCAATCGGCGCGGCAAAGGGTGGCGAGCATGGCGCTGTCCTGGCGCTCGAAGGGGGTGACGCGCAGGGAGCCGTCGGCGGCGTGGGAGAGGGTGGCGCGCAGATAATCCTCGCGGGAATCATTGGCCTCCAGCCCGCGCGTCAGGACGGCGCTCGCGCGCGGGCCACGATGGGGCAACCCCTGCATGGCGCGCAGGGCCGGTTCCAGGAACAGAACCGCGCCGACCATGGCCGAGACCGGATTTCCGGGCAGGCCGAGCAGGGGAATGTCGCCGAAATGGCCGAAGACGAGGGGCTTTCCCGGACGCACGGCGACCTTCCAGAAATCGATCTTCAACCCGGCCTCGCCCAGAACCTGCTGGATGAGGTCATGATCGCCGACCGAGACGCCGCCGCTGGTCACCAGCATGTCGGCGCCCTTGGCCCCCGACGCCAAGGCGAGGAGGGAGGCCCGGTCGTCTCCGGCGATTCCCAGGTCGATCGCCACGCCTCCCAGGGAGGTCACGTAGGCGGAGAGGGCGAATCCGTTGGAGCCGAAGACGCAGCCCGGCCCGACGGGATCACCCGGGAGCCCGATTTCGTCGCCCGTGGACAGAATGGCGATTCGCGGCCGCCGTCTGACCCGCAGCCAGGGCATGTTCATGGCGGCGGCAAGGCCCACGTCGCGGAAGGTGAGGCGCCGCCCCGCTCCGAGCAGAAGCTCGCCCACGGAGAAATCCATGCCGGGAGGGCGGACATGGGTTCCCTGGATCACGCCGGCGCGCACGCGCACCGTCCCTGGGCCGGCGTCCGTGTTCTCCTGCATGACGACGGCGTCGGCCCCCGCGCACACGACCGCTCCGGTGAAGGTGCGCACCGCCTCGCCCGGACCGAGAGTTCCCGCGAAGGGATGTCCGGCGGCGGACTCGCCGATCACCCGGAGGGTCACCGGGGCGGAGGCCACGTCCGCCGAGCGGACCGCGTAGCCGTCCATGGCCGAGACGGGGAAGGGGGGGTGGGTCACGCGGGCGGCGAGGTCCTCGGCCAGCACGCGCCCCATGGCGGCGGAAACGCTGACCGTCTCCGTGCCGAGGGTATGCATTTCGGCCACGATACGCGCCGTCGCATCCTCAACCGATATCATCATAAAGCCTCATAAGTGCCAGATTTTCCGCCTGTTTTGTGAGTGAGGCGGATGTCCGTCAAACGCATTCCCCGATCGATGGCCTTGCACATGTCATACACGGTCAGCGCCGCCACCGATGCCGCCGTCAGCGCCTCCATCTCGACGCCGGTCCTGCCGAGGAGCTTGGCGGTGGCGGTGATGCGGACGGCATCGTGGTCCGGATCGCAGACGAGGTCCACCTTGACCGAGGTCAGATTGAGGGGATGACAGAGGGGGATCAGGTCCGGCGTGCGCTTGGCCCCCATGATTCCGGCGAGTCTGGCGACGGCGAGCACGTCCCCCTTTGTGATCGCCCGATCCTGGATCCGGCGCAGGGTCTCCGGGCGCATCAGCACCGAGGCGGTGGCGGTGGCGACCCTCTCGGTCACCTCCTTGTCCGAGACGTCCACCATGACCGCGTTGCCCTCGGCATCGAAATGGGTGAGGTTGCCGCTCATCCGGTGACGTCTCCCCCGGGGGAAGCCAGCAGGGCGCGAGTGGCGGCCTCCACGTCGGGCTGACGCATCAAGGACTCGCCGACGAGAAACCGCCGGGCGCCGCGGGCCGCCAATCTGGCCAGATCGTCCGGGCCACGGAGCCCGCTTTCCGCCACCAGCACGCGATCCCCCGAAATCCGCGCCGCAAGCTGTTCCGTCGTCGCAATGTCGATCTCCAACGTCTTGAGATTGCGGTTGTTTACGCCGATCATGGGGGATTTCAGCATCAAGGCCCGCTCCAGCTCCTCCGCGTCATGCACCTCGATCAGGGTCTCCAATCCCAACCCGGTCGCGGCGGCCTCCAACTCGGCGGCCTGGGCGTCGGAGAGGGCCGCCATGATGAGCAGGATGCAATCGGCTCCCATGGCGCGGGCCTCGGCCACCTGATAGGGATCAAGCATGAAATCCTTGCGCAGGATGGGAAGCTCCACCGCCCCGCGCGCCTCGGCGACGTAGGCATCACGGCCCTGGAAGAACGGTTCGTCGGTGAGCACGGAGAGACAGGCCGCGCCGCCGGCGGCATAGGCGCGGGCCAGCGAGGCCGGGTCGAAATCGGCGCGGATCAGACCGGCCGAGGGAGAGGCTTTCTTGATCTCCGCGATCAGACCGTACCCGCCTTCGGCCACCTTGCGCCGCAAGGCCGCGGCAAAGCCTCGGGGAGGGGGCGACGCCTCCGCCCGCGCGAGGAGGGCTGGCAGGGGTTCGGCCGACCTGCGCCGGGCGATGTGATCGCGCTTGGCGGCGCAGATATCGTCGAGAAGATTGCTCACACCGCGACGCCACGATTCGTTATGGAAACGAAACGATCCAGTGTCGCCTTGGCCTCGCCGCTGTCCACCGCGTTGGCGGCGAGGGCCACGCCGCTTTTCAGGTCCACCATCTTGCCGGCGACCACCAGCCCGGCGGCGGCGTTGAGCAGGGCGATGTCGCGGAAGGGGCCGAGCTTGCCGTTCATCAGGTCCACCATCGCCGCCGCGTTGAAGGCGGCATCCCCTCCCTTCAGGTCGGCGGGGAGAGAGCGGGGCAGGCCCGCCGACTCCGGGGTGACGGTGAAAGTGGTGACTTCGCCGTCCCGATACTCGGCGATCATGGTTTCGCCGGTGGTGGTCAGCTCGTCCAGGCCGTCGGACCCGTGCACCACCCAGGCCCGGGTGGCCCCCAGACGGCCAAGGACCTCGGCCAGGGGCTCGACCCAGTCGGCCGAGAACACCCCCACCACCTGACGGCGGGTGCCGGCCGGATTGGACAAGGGTCCCAGCAGATTGAAGATCGTGCGGATGCCAAGCTCGATCCGGGCGGGCATGACGTGACGCATGGCGCCGTGGTGGCGCGGCGCCATCATGAAACAGATGCCGGCCTGGGACAGGGCTTCGCGCATCAGGGAGAAGTCGGCGTCGATATTGACTCCCAGCGCCTTCAACACGTCCGCCGAGCCGGAGCGCGACGACAGCGCCCGATTGCCGTGCTTGGCGACCGGAATGCCGCAGGCGGCGACGATGATGGCGGCGGCGGTGGAAATATTGAAGGTGCCGGAGGCGTCCCCCCCGGTGCCGCAGGTGTCGATGGCATCGGGCGGAGCCTCGATGCACAGGGCCTTGGCGCGCATGATCCGGGCGGCCCCGGTAATCTCCTCGACCGTCTCCCCGCGCAGGCGCAGGGCCATCAGGAAGGCTCCGATCTGGGCCGGCGTCGCCTCCCCGGACATGATGGCCTCGAAGGCGGCCTCGGACTCCGACTCGCTGAGAGCCCTGCCGGAGGCGACATGGGCCAACAGTTCCTTCATGATCGGGGACGGTTCGGACATCAGGCGGCGCTCCCAGTGTGGCGGCGGGCGAGGGCGAGGAAATTGGCGATCAGGGCGTGGCCGTGCTCGGAGGCGATGCTTTCCGGGTGAAACTGGACCCCATGGATCGGGAGGCTTTTGTGAGCCAGCCCCATGATCACGCCGTCATCGGATTCGGCCGTGATGTCAAGGCAGTCCGGCAGGGTGTCGCGCTCGACGGCCAGCGAGTGATACCGGGTGGCCTTGAACGGGTTCCCCAGGCCCTCGAACAGACCGGTCCCCCCGTGACGGATATCGCTGATCTTCCCATGCATCGGCCGGGGCGCGCGCACGACCCGCCCTCCGAAAGCCTGACCGATGGACTGGTGACCGAGGCAGACGCCGAAGATCGGCAGGGTCCCGGCGGCGCGACGGATCAGGTCCAGGCATATCCCCGCGCGGTCCGGGTCGCAGGGACCCGGAGAAATGACGATGCCCTGGGGAGCCATGGCCATCACCTCGTCGACGCTGACGGCATCGTTGCGGTGGACAACCACATCCACCCCTAACTCGCCCAGGTAGTGCCACAGATTGTAGGTGAAACTATCGTAGTTGTCGATCAACAGAAACATGACGGCACCCGGACGGACGGACATCAACGGCGTCGGCGAACAAAATAATCGAGATCGGGCCGGATTGCATGCGGCTATTCCGGCGGCTATTCCAGGTGCCCCTCCACCAGACGCAGGCCTTCCACCCCATGAAGAAATCCATTGGAGAAGGGGGCGTCGTCGGCCAGGGTTCCAAGACGCTCGAACGCGGCGCCCGCCTCCAGGGTCCCCTCGGCCAGGGCCCGGAAAACGCCGGCGACGGCGACCATGTCGAGGTCGTGGGGAGACAGGCGAAGCCCCCTCACCCCCATCTTCAGCAACGAAGCGACCTCTCCCGCCAGATTGACGTAGGAATGGGACAGGGTTTGCAGACCGTTGACGGCCAGGAATTCCTGCCCGGTCAGGGACTCGACCGCCATGCCGTCCGGGTCCCGGTCGCACACGTACTGGCAGCCATCCTTGTGCAGTCCGTGGGCGCGGGCATGGTAGCAGCGGGCCGAAATGGCCAGGGGCGCCCGCCCGAAAGCCATCACCTCGATTTCCGCCAGCCCCGCGCCCGCCAGGACGCCGATGGCCGAGGCCGACAGTTCGACCGGCAGGCACACCCGCGCCGCGCCCTGGCGCGCCAGATAGGCGAGGGTGCCTTCGTTGTAGACGTTGACGTAAGGCCCGATGACATGGGGCCGCCCGCGCAGGAGGGCCGCCGTGGAGACGTCGTTGGCCTCGACCAGAAAGCCGGGCTCCTGGGCGAGGCCGCGAATCTGCTCCATTTCCGCGCCGCTCAGAACGAGGGCAAGGGTAGAATGGACGACCTCCTTGCCTGCGGCCTCCAGCCGCTCGACGATTTCGGGCAGGTCGGGCTCCATGACCGAGGCCCGCTTCGAGCAGACCACCTCGCCCAGGCAGACCGTGTCCACCGGCGCTTCGTCGGCGATGCGGAAATAAAAATCGCGGCGCTTGTCCGCCGCCCAGTTGAACAGCAGCGGTCCCAGCGTCAGTCGAACGCCTCCCATGGGCGGGTCTCCCGTCAATGCCAGCTCTTGCGGTATGCTCCGGCGGTCTGGCGGCCACCCTCGGTGACGGCGTCGAGCCCGACGGCGGCGGCCACGGTCTGCCCGCGCGCGGCGGCATCCACCGCCTTGCGGAATTCCGATACCACCTGGGCGACATAGGCCCGCCCCCGTTGCCGCCCCTCGATCTTCAGGGCCGTGACCCCGGCCTTCATCAGGTCGGGGAGAATCTGGAGGGTGTTGAGGCTGGTCGGCTCCTCGAACAGGTATCCGGTTTCGCCGTTGGCGACGAAGCGTCCCTTGCACAGGGTGGGGTAGCCGGCCGGCTCGTCCCGGTCGAAAGTGTTGATGGTGATCCCCCCCAGACGCGACACCATCGTGTCTCCGTCCTCCTCGTAACGGACGTGGCTGGCCGGCGAGCACACTCCGCAGATATTGGGCGACTGGCCGGTGACGTAGGACGACAGCGAGCAACGCCCCTCGGCCATGACGCACAGGCCTCCGAAGGCGAAGACCTCGGTCTCGACGGGAGCGGCCGCGTTGATGGCGGCGATTTCGGCCACGGTCAGCACGCGGGGCAACACCGCGCGGCGGATGCCGAACTCGCGGACGTAAAAAGCGATCGCCTCGATGCTCGACGCCGACGCCTGCACCGACAGATGGCGGCGCAGGTCGGGATGCTTGCGGGCGGCATAGTCGATCAGGCCGATATCGGCGAGAATCACCGCGTCCGCGCCCAGCATCGCCGCGTCGTCCACGGCGCCATGCCACGGTCCCGGTTCCCCGGCGGCGGGAAACGTGTTGATGGCGACGAAGACCTTCGTCCCCTTGCCGTGGGCATAGGCCAGCCCTTCTTTCAGGTCTTCCCGGGAAAAGTTGAGGCCGGGAAAGTTGCGGGCGTTGGTGGCGTCGCGAAAGCCCAGATAGACGGCGTCGGCTCCCGCGTCCACGGCCGCGCGCAGGGCCGCCGGAGTGCCCGCCGGGCAGACCAGCTCCATGGCTTTGGAGGAAGGGGTTGCGTTCATGTCGGGGAGACCTTTCCCTTGGCGCGTTTTTCGAGTTTGGCGATCCGTTCCTCCAGGGCCCGGATGCGGGCGGCCTGGGCCTCCACCCGGCGCAGGCCGGGACCGGTCAGTGCGTCGGTCAGGAGTTGCAGATCATCGTCGAAGCGGCGGGCGACCCGCGCCGCCAGATCGACCGCCTTGCCCGCCGGAACGGCCAGGGGTCCCAGGAAGGACAACAACTCGGGCACCAATTCGACGCCGGCCCCGTCCACCGAGTTGCGCAGCGCCAGCACGGCCTCGGTGTCGCCCGAAATGGTCAGCTCGCGGGAAAAGAACATGGCGTCGCCGTCGATCCGGCCTTCCAGCAGGTCCAGCAGCACCGGCAGGGGGCCGCGGATGGTGGCGGTCGCGGCGATCCCCTCGGCGGTGCGCTCGGCGCGCAGCCCGACCGGCTGGGCCGCCGGCCGCAACACGAACACGAACGGAAGGTCCACCGGATCGATCACGAACACCGGGTCGCCGAAGTCCCGCAGCGGATCGAACATGCGCGGGTGACGCTTGACGACGGCGGCCATGACCAGCGCCAGAATCGGGCGCAGGGGGGCGAGGGGCAGGGGCCGGAGCGCCATGCCCGCCAGGAGGGTCGGCGAAAGGGGCGGCGTCATCGGCGAATCGGGCTTCATGGTCCCTCCGGGAAACGAACGAACTCCGGGGAGCGGGCGCCCCCCGGGGAACGGGGGGGAGACTACACCAAATCCTCCCGACAAGCATAGCCGTCCGGACACCGGGAATCAAAGGGGCAGGCGGAGCCGGACCCGCAGCCCGCCGAGGGGGCTGTCCTCCAGGAAAATGTCCCCCCCGTGGCTGCGCGCCACGTCGAGGGCGATGGTCAGGCCGAGCCCGATTCCCCCGGTCGCCGGGTTGCGCGAGCCCTCGATGCGGTAAAAGGCGCGGAAGACCTCTTGACGCTTCTCCGGGGGAATTCCGGGGCCGTCGTCGTCCACGAAGATTTCAACCGCATCGTCCCTCTGTCCGGCGCGGACGGACACGTGGTCGGCATAGCGGACGGCGTTGCCGATCAGGTTGGTGAGGCAACGCTCGATGGCGTTCGGGCGTAGGGGAGCGATGATGGAGCTTTCCACATGCAGATCGACGGACCCGGCGTTGCGGCGGAAACGCCCGACCACGTCCCCCAGGATCCGGGTCAGGTTGGCCGGACGCACCGCCTCCGTGCCTTCCCCCCGGGCAAAGGAGAGGTAGCCGTCGACCATCCGCTCCATCTCGTCCACGTCCTCGTTCAGTTCCTTCACGCCCTCGACATCCCCGATCATGGCGAGTTGCAGCTTCATCCGGGTCAAGGGGGTGCGCAGGTCGTGGGAGACTCCGGCCAGCATCTCGGTCCGCTGGTCGATCTGACGCCGGATACGTTCCCGCATCAGATTGAAGGCCTGGCCCGCCTGACGCACCTCGGCGGCCCCCTCGGGTTTGAAGAACGGGACGTCGTGGCCCTTGCCGAAGCTGTTGGTCGCGGCGGCGAGACGGCGGATCGGACGCACCTGATTGCGCATGAACACGGTGGCCACCCCGAACAGAATCATCGACGATCCGACCATCCAGAGGACGAAAATGTAAGTTGTCGAGGTGAACAGGCGCTTGTGCGGGGTGTCGATGTGAAGGACGCCCTCGGACAATTGAACCATGATGTGGATGCGGCGCTTATAGCTGGTCGTATCGATGCGGAAGGGCCGCTTGATTCTCTCCCGCAGAGCCTTTCCCAAGGCGGTGGCGGCCAGACTGTCGCCCGTATCGTCGCGGGCCGTGCCGGGCAGGATGGCGGCTTCGTCGAGGCGCACGCTCATCAGCATCGACCGCTGGGCCATCCCGGACAGCCATTCGCGTTCTCTCGGGTCGGGGTGGCGGCGGTGGAACTCGATGACCGCGTCGATGTCCCCCGCCACGCCGGCGGCGAGTTGGCGGGCCACCGTCGTCCAGTGACGGTCGTAGAACACCACCATCGACACCACCTGCATCAGGATCAGCGGCACGATCATGATCAGGAGGGAACGGCCGAGCAGACTGCTCGGAACCAGTTGTTTCAGGATGACCGGGGTGCCCACGCTCTCAATCGATGCGCAGGAGATAGCCGCGTCCGCGCACCGTCTGGAGGTGGCGGGGCAGGCTGGGATCGTCCTCGATCTTCTTGCGCAGTCGGGTGATCTGGACATCCACGGTCCGCAGATTGATGTCCGCTCCGGCCTGGGCGCAGAGGTCCTCCCGGCTGAAGGTCTTGCCGGGCCGGGAGGCGAAGATCTTGAGCAGGGCGGCCTCGCCCGAGGTCAGATGGATTGGCACCGATCCACGGAAAAGCTCCCCACGCAGAACGTCATAGACGCAATCCCCGAAATGAAGCTCGGTATGGGGGTCGGACGGGCGTTTGGGCAGACGGCGGAGGATGTTGTTGACCCGGAGCAGAAGCTCCCTCGGCTCGAACGGCTTGGAAAGATAGTCGTCGGCGCCGCGTTCCAGGCCCTCGATGCGGTTTTCCTGCGTGTCCATGGCGGTCAGCAGCAGAATCGCCACGTCGTTGTCCTGACGCAAGGAACGGGTCAGGTCGAAACCGTTCTCCCCCGGCATCATGACGTCGAGGATGATCAGGTCGAATTCGAAGGAGCCGAGCCGCTGGCGCGCCTCGGCGGCGTCGGCGGCGGTGGTGACGGTGAAGCCGTTGTCGCTCAGGAACTTGCGCAGAAGATCGCGGAGACGGGTATCGTCGTCCACCACCAGAATATGGGGCGCGTCGGTCATGGGGAACTCCGGCCGGCAGGGAAGCGGCTCCGGTCGGGCTCGTCGATCAGGCCCAGGAGCACCTCGCGGTGGCCGCTCACGGCCAGGGGACCGGCGCTCCGATAGGCGGCGGCGATCCGGCGGGCCTGGCGCTTGGTCAGACGGTCTTCCAGCGCGGTCCCTTTTTCGGTCAGTTCCAGCAGGCGGCGGCGGCGGTCGCGGGGGCCGGGGCGCTGGACGATGAAGCCCTCGCGCAGCAACTGGCCCAGCACCCGCGACAGGCTCTGTTTGGTGATGCGCAGGATGGCCAGAAGCTCGCTGACGCTGATCAGCGGATGGCGGCCGACGAAATAGATCACCCGGTGGTGGGCGCGCCCGAAGTCATACGCGGCCAGGATCGCATCCGCCTCGGCGGTGAAATCCCGGTAGGCGAAAAACAGCAACTCGATCCCCTGTCGCAGGTCTTCGTCCGTCGGCTCACCCGGGCATGGCGTCGATTTTATGGCAGTCATGTTGACTTATATGCCCCAAGGATGGTAGGCAAGGCAAGGAAACTTTGCCGAAACTCTCCCACGGAGCCCGATTTCCATGGCGACTCTTCCGTTCGACGACCGCGACGGCTTCATCTGGTACGACGGAGCCCTGGTTCCCTGGCGCACCGCCAATCTGCACGTTCTTTCCCACGGCCTGCATTACGCCTCGTGCGTTTTCGAGGGGGAGAGGGTCTACGGGGGGAACGTCTTCAAACTGCGGGAACACACGGAACGGCTGCTCGCCTCGGCGGACATTCTGGGCTTCAAGATTCCCCATGGGGCCGACGAGATCGACCGGGCGACCCGGGAGGTGCTCGACGCCAACGGGATCACCGAGGGCTACGTGCGCCCGGTGGCGTGGCGCGGCAGCGAGATGATGGGGGTCGCCGCCCAGAACAACAGGATTCATCTGGCCATCGCCTGCTGGAGCTGGCCGTCGTATTTTTCGCCCGAGGCGCGGATGGCGGGCATCCGGCTGCGGATTTCCGAGTGGCAGCGCCCGCACCCCAAGACCGCGCCCACCCAGGCCAAGGCGGCCGGCCTCTACATGATCTGCACCATGAGCAAGCACAAGGCCGAGAACGAGGGGTTCGAGGACGCGCTCATGCTCGACTGGCGCGGACAGGTCGCCGAAGCGACGGGGGCCAACATCTTCTTCGCCATCGACGGGGTCCTGCACACGCCGACCCCCGACTGCTTCCTGGATGGGATCACCCGCCGCACGGTCATCGGGCTGGCGCTCAAGCGCGGCCTGAACGTGGTCGAACGGGCGATCATGCCCGAGGAAATGGTCAAGGCCCAGGAAGTGTTCCTGACCGGAACCGCCGCGGAAGTCACCCCGGTGCGCGAAATCGGCCCCTGTTCCTTCAGACCCGGCGCGATCACCCAGGCCCTGATTGCCGACTACGACGCCCTGGTCAGGGGATAATCCCCCTGCGGGTCATTCCTGGGCGCGGTCATTCCTGGGCGATGTGGACCCGGTCGCGGCCGTCGTTCTTGGCCGCGTAGAGGGCGACGTCGGCCCGTTCCAGGAAATCGGTCAGGCTCTCGCCGGCATGGCGCACGGCGATGCCTCCGCTGACGGTGATGCGCCGTTCGCTCAAGGGTCCCTCGAAGGTCAGCGCCCGGATCGCCGTTCCCAGACGCTTGGCCAGGATGGAAATGCCCTCGGCCGTCCGGCCCATGGTGAAGACGGCGAATTCCTCCCCGCCGAGCCGGACCGGGATGTCTCCGTCGCGCACGACCTTCATGACCGTCGCGGCGACGGTCTTCAGGACGATGTCCCCCTGGTTGTGGCCGTAGGTGTCGTTGACGCTCTTGAAGTGGTCGATATCCAGCATCAGGACTCCCACCGCCGCCACTCCGTCGCGATCCTGGAGACCGAACAGCCTCTGCATCGTGTCCTGCATGTAGATGCGCGTATACATCCCGGTCAGGGTGTCGCGCACGGAGCGCTCGTAGAAACGCTCCCGCTCCATGTCGAGTGAGCGGAGAATGGTTTCCCGCTCCACCGCGACCTGGAGCGGGACGCAAATCTGGTCCACGATCTCATCCACCACCGAGTCTTCCGGCAAGGTCTCGAACAGGCGCAGAACGGCGATGGCCTTGACATGTCCCTGGTCGGGGGAGAACAGGGGGATGATCAGGGCGGGCCACTCCGTCGTCTTTCCCTCCACGGTGACCAGGGTCGTCGTCCTCTGGAACCAGGCCCCCCGCTGTTCGAGCCAGGACAGGCGGTCCAGCCCGAGGACCTCGGCGATCCGTCCGGTCGGCTCCTCCAGGGTGCCGCGATAGCGGTTTTCCGGCGCCAGATAGAGGACCTGCTTGTCCCCCACGACGGCGTGGAACTCCAGCGCCTCCACCGGCAGGAGCGAGCGGGCGATGGAGGCCAGCGCGGTCGCCACATCCCGGAATTCGCGATAGATCACCATGGTTTGCGTGATCTGGTGCAAAACCCGGTTGAGCAACGACAGACGTTGAATGTCGGTATTGCCTCGGGCCAGGAGGTAAAGCCCGCAATCGAGAGTCTGGAGCTTGCGGATGACGAAATCGACCAGGGGACCCTCGATGACGGACCCATGCTGGGGAGCGATCCGTTCGATCGGGAGTTGTTCCATCTTGAGCAGGGCGTTGCTCAGGATGTCCCGGCTGGGCATGTAGTGCTCGTGGAACGGCCGCATGTCCTCGAAGTAGCTTTCATCCTTGGCGAACAGGGAAAAGCTCTTGGTGAACCCCCCGAACAGATCGCTGGAGAACAACGTTCCCGAAGTCGGGTCGAAGGTGCAGAACGCGCCGGGGAAGTGGGCGTAGGGGGTGAAGACGAAGCGAAGATCGCGTCCGCCGATGTCAAGATGCCAGTCGTGGGCGTCGATCAGCCAGAACCGGAGCCGTTCAAGCCCATAGTGGCGCATCAGGGCCTCGCCGCGCCAGTGGGTGACCACCACCGCGTCGTCGCGGGTGATCATCCCATCGATGGCGGGCAGGGCGGCGACGATATCCGGGTCCGGGTGGTGGCAGATGAAGGTGCGGATGTGTGCGAAGGGAACGATCCGTTCGATCTTCTTCAGGGTATGGGGAAAGGTCAGGGGCGAGCCCGGATCGATCAGCACGGACCGGTCGCCGTTTTCGATCAGATACACATGGCACTGGAAGGGATCGCCATCCAGGTAATGCCCGACCCACCAGACGCGATCGGCCAGTTGAATGGGATCGGCGGGGTTCACCGGCCGGGTCAATGGACGTGCCCGGCGCTGGCGTCCTGTTCTTCCTGGGTCCTGCGCTCCTCCCCCCGGTAAAGGGGGGTCCGGGTCCGGCGGCGGTTGGGACCAAAAAAAGCCCTCGTCCGCACGAAGGGGCGCGGCGCCAGCAGGGCGCGGGCGACCCGGGTCAGCAAGGTCGCGGGAACCAGCGGCTTGGCGATGAAATCATTGGCTCCGGCGTCGATGGCGGCGCGGATGGTCTTCACGTCGTTATAGGCCGAAACCAGGATGATCGGCAGGAACGGGTCTTCGCTTTTTTTGTCGTTGCGCACGATCTTGGCGAACTCAAGACCATCGAGGCCGTCCATCACGACGTCCACCAGCGCGAGATCGGCCCTGTAAACCTTGAGTTCCTCCAGGGCGGAAGCTCCATCGGTGAGGATGCGGGTGTTGCGCACTCCGGCGCTGCGCAGGATGGCCTGCATCAGGACTCCCATGTAACGGTTGTCCTCGACCAAAATGACATTCAGATTTCTCCAGTCTAGATTTGCCATTCCAGGTCCTCGCTCAGCGCATCCTCCTCTATCCCGGAAAGATCGACCAGGGGCATTTCCCCGATCGCGGCGACCTTGTCGGCGTTGGCGAGAACGAAGGGCTTCATCATGACGTCCACGCGCAGGATGTGGTCGACCCACCACTCGCGCATCATACCGCGGAAGTGATCAAAATCGACGCCGTCCGGATCGTCCGCATAGTGGTGGCTGACGTCCCCCACCTCGGCCCGCAGACGGTCGTGGTATTCCTTGTGGTTCGCGAGGGCCGGATCGGCGCAGACCTCCATGATCCGCTCCTCGCGGGCGAAGTGGTAGTCGGTGTAGTCCGCCAAGCTGCGCAGAAGACTGCCGATAACCGAGGTTTCTTCTTTCTCCTGCACGGCGCGGTCCACATCCGCGATCAGAGAGAAGAGCAACTGATGGTCGGAGTCGATCGACGCGACGCCGACGCTCAAGGACGGGCTCCATTCCAACACCGGCATCGCGGCCTCTCCCCAGCACACCGACAAGACCACCCACCCCAAGGGCGCGGCAAACCCAGGCAAGCCCAAAAGCCTACATCCGTTTTATTTCCGGGGCAAGAAGCTCGATGAACACTCCGGGGCAACGAATCCAGGTTAACGAAAAGTTAATTTTTGCGGCTTCAAGGCTCCGCGTCACAGCCAAAGGTCGTCGTGCGCGGGCTTGACCCGCGTATCCACGGGCCTCCTTCTGGCTCGGACCAGACGGCGAGGCGTGGATGGCCGTGACGAGCACGGCCATGACGGCTTTGGGGGAAGTTGGAAGGCGACGGCCCCACGCAAGTTAACTTTTTGTTAACCTGGGTTCGGAGCCCTGGTCATTCACGGGGGTCATTCGCGCATCCACGGCGGGGAGAGCTTGGCGATTCTCCCGAACACCGGACAGTCCTCCCGATGGGCGCCCGGCAGGATGCCGATGCTCATGAGAAACTCGTTGACCAGTTCCGGCCCCATGAACAGGAAGGTGGACCGGAACAGGGCGACCCAGGATTCCTTGGTTCTCGGCGCCTCTCCGTCGAGCCGCCGGGATTCGAGCCACCCCGCGAACGAGCCATGCCCGCCCCGCAACGCCTGGACGCGGCGGGCATTCCCGATGACGGCGTCGATTTTTCTCCGGTTGCGGATGACGGCGGGATCGCCGAGGAGCCTTTGCCGCTCCTCTTCTCCGAAAAGGGCGACCCGCGCGGGATCGAACCCGGCGAACGCGGCGCGCAGGGATTCACGCCGCTTCAGCACGATCAACCAGGACAGGCCGGCCTGGAAGATTTCCAGGCACAGCCGTTCGAACAACACCACGTCGTCGTCCACCGGAAACCCATACTCCCCATCGTGATAGGGCGCGTGAAACGGGTTTCCGGGGGCCGCGTCGCAGTACCAGTTCACTTCTGTTCGAGTTCGACCAGGGTCCCGTTGAAATCCTTCGGGTGCATGAAGATCACCGGCTTGCCGTGGGCTCCGATCTTGATGTCGCCGAGAATTTTCTTTCCCTCCGCCCGCATGCGCTCCGCCGCGGCGTTGATGTCGGGAACCTCGTAGCAGATATGGTGGATACCGCCGCTCGGGTTCTTCTCCAGAAAGCCCGCGATCGGCGACTTTTCCCCCAGCGGGTGCAGCAGTTCGACCTTGGTGTTGTCGAGTTCCACGAAGATGACCGTCACGCCGTGTTCCGGCTGCGGCAGGGGCTCGGAAACCTTGGCGCCAAGGGCGCCGCGATAAAGAGCCGCGGCCGCTTCCAGATTCGGCACCGCGATGGCCACATGGTTCAACTTCCCGATCATGTTTTTTTCCTCCCCTTGGTTTTTGGATTTCAAACTCTTACCAGATGCACGTCGGTCGTCGGTTTCTTGCCGTGACTTTCCTTCAAGCTGCGGCGGACCGCAAGCCGTACCGTCTCCCGCATCAGCTCGTCATCCCGCCGGTCCGACGCCGACAGGCGGGAAACGGCCGCGCGGACGGCCTTGACCACCCCGACGCCATCGTTTTCGTTCGCCGGATCGAAGATGCCGGGCGCGCTCAACTGCGGGTCCGCGACCAGATGGCCGAGGCGGTCCACCACCAGGGTGAGCAGCACCACCCCGTTGAACATGGTCCTTTTCCGGCTCCGCAACAATTCCGAATCGAGGGAAACGATGCGGGGTCCGTCCATCGCCAAACGACCGGTTTGCACCATGCCGATCAGTTCCGCCTTCCCCGGAGCCAAGCGCACGACGCCGCCGTCCTCGGTCACCAGAGCCTGTTTGACCCCGCACGATTCCGCAAGCGCCGCGTGGGCGGCCAGATGCCGCATTTCACCGTGGATGGGGATGGCGATCCGTGGGCGGACCAGCCCGTACATCGACGTCAGCTCTTCGCGGGCCGGATGGCCGGAAACGTGGATGAAGTGGTCCCGGTCGTTCACCACCCGCACGCCAAGCCGGGTTAGCTGGTTCTGGAGGCGGTGGATCGCCCGCTCGTTGCCGGGAATGACGCGGGAGGAGAAGATCACCACGTCGCCCCGTTCCAACTCCACCCCGGGATACCCCTCGCCGGCGATCCGGGCCAGAGCCGAACGGGGCTCGCCCTGGCTTCCGGTACAGATGTAGAGGACTTCGTCCCGGGGCGATCTCCGGACCTCGTCCTCGCTCAAAAGCGGCGGGGCCTCGGTCAGGTATCCGCAACGCCGGGCCGCCTCGGCGATCCGTTTCATGGACCGTCCGACCAGCGCCACCCGGCGGCCGTTGGCGGCGGCGGCCACGGCTATGCTTTCAAGACGGGCCACGTTGGAGGCAAAGCAGGCCACCGCGATCCGCCCCGTGAACGTCGAAAACAGTTCGATGAGGCTGGAACGCACTTCGCCCTCGGACCCCGAAGCCCCCGTCACCATCGCGTTGGTGGAATCGCCGACCATGGCGAGCACCCCCTCGTCCCCGATACGCCTCAGCGCCTCGGTGTCGGAAAGGGGGCCAAGCAACGGGTCCGAATCGAATTTCCAGTCGCCGGTGTGCAGAACCGTGCCCAGCGGGGTGCGGATGACCACCGCATTGGGCTCGGGAATGGAATGAGTCATGGTGATCAGTTCGATGGCGAAGGGACCGACGTCGAACTTCGCCCCCTGGGGCACCTCCCGTAACGGCACCCGTCCCAGCAGCCCCGCCTCCTCCAGCTTGCCCCGAAGAAGCTCCGCCGCGAATGGAGTCGCATACACCGGACAGCCGAGACGGGGCCAGAGGTGCGCCACGGCCCCCAGGTGATCCTCGTGGCCATGGGTGATCACCAGACCGGCCAAGTCGCTCTTTTTCGCCTCGATAAAGGTGGGATCGGGCATCATCACGTCGATGAACGGCATGGAGTCGTCCCCGAAGGTGATCCCCAGGTCAACGGCCAGCCACTTCCCGGAGCAGCCGTAGAGATAGAAGTTCATCCCGATCTCCCCCGCGCCGCCGAGGGGGATGAACAGAAGCTCTTTCCGGGGAGTCGGGATATCGTCGATCATGGCGTGACGTTCTGGCGATGGATTTCCAGCAGCCCGCGTATCGTCAGGTCCGGATCATGATGCTGGATCACGTCCGTCGCCTCGGCGAACAGGGACGCGAGTCCACCGGTTCCGATCACGGTCATCGTCGCGCCGAACTCGGCCTCGGTGCGCCGGACAAGACTTTCGATCACGCCCACATACCCCCAAAAAATACCCGACCGCATCGCCTCGACCGTCGATGTGCCGATGACGCGCCCCGGTTTCGCGATCGCCACCAACGGAAGCTGCGCCGCCGCCATGTGCAATGCGGAAAGGGACAGATTGATCCCCGGCGCGATTGCCCCGCCGCAGTAATTTCCTTCCGCGTCGATGACGTCGAAGGTGGTGGCGGTGCCGAAATCGATCACGATCTGCGGCCCCGGATAGTGCCTGTGGGCGGCAACCGCGTTGACCAACCGGTCGGCCCCGACCTCCTTCGGCCGTTCCAGCAGCACCTTGATCCCCAACTCGACTTCCGGTTCGCCGACCACCAGGGCCTCGCACCCAAAATAACGACGGCACAATCCCCTCAGCCCGAACACCGCAGACGGCACGACCGAGGCGATGATCGCGCCATCCACCTCGCTCCGGTCGATGTGTTCCATCCCCAGGAGTTGCAGGAGCCAGATACCGACCTCGTCGGCGGTGCGGTCCAACTTCGACGACGCCCGCCACTGGCCGCGAACGGTGTCACCGTCGAACAGCGCAAACACGATATTGGTATTCCCGCAGTCGATCGCAAGTAGCACGTCACCCTCTCCGTTCGGGAGCAGCCCCGGAAGTTAACGAAGCGGCGAAGAACACATCCCCCGCCAGCACCCGTTTCCGCTCCCCATCCGCCAGCCGCAGCAGCAAGGCCCCGTCCTCGTCGAGGCCGGAGAATACTCCGGTCACCGTCTCCCGCTCAAGCCGCACGCGGATCTCCGCCCCCACTCCGGCGGCGCGTTCAAGCCATGCCTCGCGCACGGGGGCAAATCCCTCGTTTCGCCAGCGTCCGATCCAGTCGTCGAGGCGGGCGCACAACGCGGCGAGGAGTTCCCCCGCCGGGACGTCGCAGCCCATCTCCCTCAAACAACCGGCCGGGTAGAGGAGGCCCGGGATTTCCGGCGCATGGGCGATGTTCACCCCCATCCCCAACACCAGCCACGGCGCGCGCGTTCCACCGCCCTCCCCGGCCCCCTCTCCGGCTTCAAGCAGAATTCCCGCAATCTTGCGCCCCCCGCACAGCACGTCGTTCGGCCACTTGCAGCGAACGTCGAGGGCCGGCCCCATCCCGCGCACGGCGTCGACCAGAGCCACCGCCGCGAGGAAACTGCACAACGCCATCCGCCCCAGCGGCATCTCCGGCCGCAGGAGAACCGAGCAGTACAGGTTTCCCGGAGCACTCTCCCAAACCCGCCCCCGCCGCCCCCGTCCTCCCGTTTGGGCGAGGGACCACACCACGGAGACCTCCTCCTCTCCCCCATGGGCAAGGCGTCTGGCCTCATCGTTGGTGCTGCCGAGCGTTTCGAAGCGATGGAGTCGCCATCCGGGCGGCAGGACCGGCGCTCCCCTCCCCTCATCCGGCAAAAAGGGAGGCCGCCGCGGCTTCGGCTCCGGCGATCAACGGCGCCGGATGGAGGAAAAAGAACATGACGAAGACGCTGCTTCCCGCCAGAACCAAGCTGACCGCCGTGCCGACGGGCTTGTCGAGGGCCTCCACCGGTTCGTCGAAATACATGATCTTGATGATCCGCAGGTAGTAATAGGCCCCCACCGCGCTGGTCAGAACGCCGATCACCGCCAAAGTGTACATGTGGGCCTCCACGGCGGTCATAAAGACGTAGAACTTGCCGAGGAAACCGGCCATGGGCGGAATTCCGGCCATGGAGAACATCAGAATCGCCAGAGCGAGGGCCACCAGCGGATTGGTCTTCGACAGGCCGGCCAGATCGTCGATGTCCTCGACGCCGCGTCCCTTGTGCCGCATGGAGATGATCACCGCGAAAACGCCGACGTTCATGGCCAGATAGATGGCCATATAGATCAGCACGCTCCGCACCCCGGAGGCGTTCCCCACCGCCATCCCGATCAGGGCATAGCCGATGTGGCCGATGGAGCTGTAAGCCATCATGCGCTTGATGTTGGTCTGGGCGATGGCGGCAAAGGCCCCCAGCACCATCGAGCCCACCGAGAGCGCGACCACGAGTTGTTGCCACTGCCCGAACAGTCCCCCGAAGGGTTCCTGCACGACGCGAAGAAACAGCGCCACCGCCGCCATCTTGGGCGCCACCGCGAAGAAGGCGGTCATCGGCGTCGGGGCCCCTTCGTACACGTCGGGGGCCCACATGTGGAACGGAACCGCCGCCATCTTGAAGGCGAGCCCCGCCACCACGAACACGAGGCCGATGATCACTCCCGCCC